>CAZIRH010000156.1:0-10049 GCA_964541065.1 uncultured Solibacteraceae bacterium | reverse complement strand
CCTGCGCGGCCTGCGCGAGCGCTACGAGGTGCATCACGGCGTCCGCATCAAGGACGCGGCGCTGGTCGAGGCGGCGGTGCTCTCGAACCGTTACATCAGCGACCGGTTCCTCCCCGACAAGGCCATCGACCTGATGGACGAGGCCGCCGCCAAGCTGCGCACCGAAATGGACTCGATGCCCACGGAGCTTGACGAACGCCTGCGCCGGATCATGCAACTTGAAATCGAGCGCGAAGCGCTCCGCAAGGAGACCGACGCGGCCTCGCGGGAGCGCCTGGAGAAGCTCGAGCGGGAGCTGGCGAACCTGAAGGCGGAGGCCGACGCGCTACGCGCCCGCTGGCAGGCCGAGAAGGAAGCGGTGGGGCGGCTGCGGGCGTTGCGCGAGCAGATCGAGCAGGTGAAGCTGGCCATCGAGCAGGCCGAGCGGCAGTACGACCTGAACCGCGCCGCGGAACTGAAGTACGGCAAGCTGATCGGGCTGGAGCGGGAGCTGCACTCCGAGGAGGGCAAACTCAGCGAGCAGCCGGGCGGGTCGCGGCTGATCAAGGAAGAGGTGGACGAGGAGGATATCGCCGAGGTGGTGGCGCGCTGGACCGGGATCCCGGTGGCGCGGCTGCTCGAAGGCGAGATGAAGAAGCTGCTGCATCTCGACCAGGAGCTGCACCGGCGGGTGGTGGGCCAGGATGAAGCCGTCCAGGCGGTGGCGGAGGCGGTCATCCGGGCGCGCTCCGGCCTCAAGGACCCCAACCGGCCCATCGGCAGCTTCATCTTCCTGGGGCCGACGGGGGTGGGCAAGACCGAGCTGGCGCGGGCGCTGGCCGAGTCGCTGTTCGACGACGAGCGGGCCATGGTGCGCATCGATATGTCGGAGTACCAGGAGCGCCACACCGTGGCGCGGCTCATCGGCGCCCCGCCCGGCTACGTGGGTTACGAGGAAGGCGGGCAGCTCACCGAGGCCGTGCGGCGGCGGCCCTACGCGGTGATCCTGTTCGACGAGATCGAGAAGGCGCACCAGGACGCCTTCAACGTGCTGCTGCAAATCCTCGACGACGGCCGGCTGACCGATGGCCAGGGCCGCACGGTGGACTTCAAGAACACCATCGTGACCATGACTTCCAACGTCGGCAGCCACCGCATCCTCAACTACCGCGGCGCTTTCGAGGGGCACGACTACGAGCGCATGAAGGAGGCGGTGCTCGAAGAGATGCGGCGGCAGTTTCGGCCCGAGTTCCTGAACCGCATCGATGAGATCATTGTGTTCCACGCGCTCACCGAGGAGCATCTGGCGCGCATCGTGGACATCCAGCTCGCGGGGCTGCGGGGGCGCCTGCGGGACCGCCACATCGAGATCGAGCTCGAGGACGGGGCGCGCGGCCACCTGGTGCGCGCGGGCTACGATCCGGCCTTCGGGGCGCGGCCGCTCAAGCGCGCCATCCAGCGGGAGATCGAGACGCCGCTGGCGCGCTTGGTGCTCGAGGGGAAGGTGCGCGACGGCCAGCGAGTGACGGTGGGGCTGGACAGCCCGGCGGGCAAGCTGACGTTCACGGCCGCCGGCTGAGCGCCGAGCGTCCTATGATGAGAGAGGACGCTCTCCGGTGAGAGGTTGGGCGTGCCCAGGGAGGGCTGGAGATGCGCGACAAGCCCGAGCAGTTGCCTGTAGTGCTGTTTGCCCGCTCCCGCGCGGGCGAAGCCACGTGCTGGAGTCCCTTGGCCGATATCTACCGCACGCGTGGCGGCTGGCTGTTGAAGTTCGATCTGGCGGGCGTACGGCTGGAGGACGTGGAGGTGGAGGTCCGCGGCTGCCGGGTCACGGTGCGCGGCGTGCGCCGGGACTGCCTGCTGGAAAAGGGCTACTCCCACTACTCGATGGAAATCGCTTACAACCGCTTCGAGCGCACCATCGAGCTGCCCTGCGGGCTGCCCAACCCGCGCACGCACCTGGACTACCAGCACGGCATCCTGATGGTCCGTCTGGACAGTGAAGAGGAAACACGATGAGCGAAGCTGAGAGCGTCCACATCCTGCCGGTGCTGCCGCTGAAGAACAGCGTGCTGTTCCCCTACCTGCTGATGCCGCTGGCGGTGGGCAGGCCGGCTTCGGTGGCCGCGGTCGAGGCCGCGCTGGCTACCGAGGGCAAAGAGATCCTGATAGTGGCGCAGCGCGAGGCCTCCACCGAGGCGCCTGGCCTGGAGGACCTGTACGGGGTGGGGACCCGGGCCATCATCAAGAAGATGGCGCGGCCCGGCGAGAGCCACCTGGAGCTGATCGTGCTGGGTGTGGAGCGAGTGGTCCTGCTCAAGCTGGAGCAGAGCGAACCCTACATGCAGGCGCGGGTGCGCACCTGGCCGCTGCCGGACGAGCAGAGCACCGAGTTGGAGGCCATGCACCGCGCCGTGGTGGAACTGGCCGGGAAGGCGCTCTCGCTGGCTCAGCCCCAGGCCCCCGCGGAACTGGGCCAGTTTCTGGCCTCCACCGAGGACCCGCTGCGGCTGGCCTACCTGCTGGCCGGGATGCTGAGCCTCGAGCTGGCCAAGGAACAGAGCCTGCTGGAAGCCCAGACGCGCAGCGAAGCGCTGCGGCTGATGCACACCTACCTGGCGCACGAGGTGCAGGTGCTGGAGCTGCGTAGCAAGATCGCCAGCGAGACGCAGAGCGAGATGACCCGGCAGCAGCGGGAGTACGTGCTGCGGCAGCAGATGCGCGCCATCCAGCAGGAGCTGGGCGAGAAAGATCCGCACCAGGCCGAGGTGGACATGCTGCGGGAGCGGCTGGCCAAGCTGGCGCTACCCGAGGAGGTCCGCAAGGAGGCTGAGCGCGAGCTGGGGCGTCTGGAGCGGCTGCCCCCCGGCGCGCCCGACTACCAGGTGATCCGGACCTACCTGGACTACGTGGTGGAGCTGCCCTGGAACACCCGCACTGAGGACAACCTGGAGATCGCGCGCGCCCGGCAGATCCTGGATGACGACCACTTCGATCTGAAGGACGTCAAGGAGCGCATCCTCGAGCACCTGGGGGTGCTGAAACTCAACCCCGAGGCCAAGGCGCCCATCCTGTGCTTCTTCGGGCCTCCGGGGGTGGGCAAGACTTCCCTGGGCCAGTCGATTGCGCGCGCCCTGGGACGGAAGTTCGAGCGCATGAGCCTGGGCGGGGTGCACGATGAGGCCGAACTGCGCGGCCATCGCCGCACCTACATCGGGGCCATGCCGGGCCGCATCGTCCAGGCGGTGCGTCGCGCGGGCTCCAGCAATCCGCTGATCATGCTGGACGAGGTGGACAAGCTGGGCCGCGACTTCCGCGGCGATCCCGCCGCCGCCCTGCTGGAGATCCTGGACCCCGAGCAGAACCGCATCTTCCGCGACAACTATCTGGACCTGCCCTTCGACCTGTCGAAGGTCTTCTTCATCACCACGGCCAACGCCCTGGACACGGTGCCGCGGCCGCTGCTGGACCGCATGGAGATGCTGCGCCTGGCGGGCTACAGCAAGGAAGAGAAGGTCGAGATCGCCAAACGGTACCTAATGCCGCGGCAACTCCAGCAGGCGGGGCTGGCCGCGGAGCAATGCGTCTTCACCGACGGCGCCCTCGATGAGATCATCGCCCGGTACACCCGCGAGGCGGGCCTGCGGCAACTGGAACGTGGCATCGGGCGCGTGGCGCGCAAGATCGCCCTGCGGCATGCCGAGGGCGACGCGGCCCCGGTCACCGTGCAGGCCGAGGACTTGCTGGATCTGCTCGGGGCGCCCGTGCTGGCGCCGGAAGAACTGCGCAAGGAGCTGCCCCCGGGCGTGGCCACCGGGCTGGCCTGGACCGAGAGCGGCGGCGAGGTGCTCTACGTGGAGGCCACGCTGCTGCCCGGCGGGCGCGACCTCACCATTACGGGCCAGCTCGGCGAGGTGATGCAGGAATCCGCCAAGGCGGCTCGCAGCTACGTGTGGTCGCACGCGGAGCAACTGGGCATCGACACGGCGCTGTTCAAGGAGGCGGGCATCCACGTGCACGTTCCGGCGGGGGCCATCCCCAAGGATGGGCCATCCGCCGGCATCACCATGGCCACGGCCATGGCCTCGCTGTACATGCAGGCGGAGGCGCGCCCCGACACCGCCATGACCGGCGAGATCACCCTCACCGGGCTGGTGCTGCCCATCGGCGGGGTCAAGGAGAAGATCCTGGCGGCGCGCCGGGCCGGCATCCGGCGCGTCATCCTACCGAAGGGGAACGACAAGGATCTGCGCGACCTGCCCGAGCCCGTGCGGCAGGAGATGGAGTTCGTCTTCGCCGCACGGATCGAGGACGTGCTGGCGGCCGCCCTTCCGAAACTGGCTGCGCCGCCGCGGGCTTGAGGGCTGGCCGGCGCCGGTGACAAAAACACGTCGGGCGTCCGCAGCCGACTGGCCCTGCGGCAACTTCATGCCGCTTTCCGGACCCGCCCGCACAGCAGGGCCAGGCCGGCCACAAAGGGGGAGGCCGGATCAGCCTGCTCACACCGCTCCCAGTACGCCTCCGCTGCGTCGAGGCGCTGCTTCATGCGCTCGATGGGGATGGCCAGCTCCGTGGCCAACTGCTCGAGGCTCTCCCCGGTGCGGAACCGCCGGTAAAGCCCGAGGGCTAGGGGTTCAGGTTGGGGGTACATGACGCCCCCCAGGGGAGCACATCGGCTGCCAAAGCCTGGCGCTGAGCCGGACGACGCTATTGGGGCTGGCTGCGCCGCTGCTTGAGGTACTCCTCGTATTCCTTCTTAAGCGCGGGGTCGCGCGGGGACCCGTAGATCTCGCTGGACTTGTACTGGCCCGATTTCAGCTTCATCTGCGTCCACTCGTCGTGGATGTGAGTCTCTTCGGCCCGCTTGAGCACCTCCTCGACCAGGTGTGGCGGGACAAAGTTGACGCCCTCGCGGTCGCCGAAGACCACGTCGCCGGGCATCACCGTGACCTTGCCAATGCGGATGGGGATGTTGTAGCCCACCAGCATCACGTCCTGGATGGCCGTGGGATGGGCGCCGCGGAAGTACAACCCCATGTCGATGGGGAAAATGCCCTGGAGGTCGCGGATGCCGCCGTCGATGACCGCCCCGGCTTTGGTCACGGCGGCGATGTAGGTGGCCAGGTTGTCGCCGACGAAGGTGCCTCCCTCGATCTTGCCGAACAGGTCCACCACCACCACGTCGCCCGGCTGGAGCAGGTCGATGACCCGCTGGTTCTGGGTCCCGGAGAAGCCGCTGGTCTTGGCTTCGGCGTTCATCACCTCGAGGACATCGGGACGCGCGGGAATGTACTGCGCCGTCACGGCGCGGCCGATCAGCTTCTTCTCGGGATGCAGGATCTGCCAGTTGCCCTCCCACTGGTTGCGGTACTGGCGGGACATCAGCACTCCCCAGACCTCCTCCGTAGACAGCCCCTGGAACTTCTCGAGCAGGGCGGCGGGCACCTTGGGCCGGCCGTCCTCGAAGCGCTCGTAGGGGTTCTTGGCGGTGTACTTGATCATCTGCTCCTGAGTGAAGGTGAAGACCTGGGCCTGGGCGCAGACGACGAGACCGCTGAGCACAAACGCGATTGCCTTCATGGAGGGGAATGTAGCACAGAAGGCGCGCGGCACGCGGAAGTCCGTGGTCCTACTTCTCCGTCAGCGCCGCCACGCCGGGCAGGACGAGGCCGCTGAGGAACTCGAGCGAAGCACCGCCGCCGGTGGAGATGTGCGAGATCTTGTCGGCCACGCCGGCGGCCTTGACCGCCTTCTCGGAATCCCCGCCGCCCACCACCGAGAGCGCGCCGGAGGCGGCCACCGCCTTGGCCAGCGCCACCGTGCCGCGGTCAAAGGGCGGGATCTCGAACACCCCCATGGGGCCGTTCCAGATGACGCTGCGGGCCTGGGCGATTTCCCGCGCGTACAACTCGATGGTCTCGGGGCCGATGTCCACGCCCGTCAGCTCGTCGGGGATGGTGTGAACCACCTGGTAGGGGGCGCCCGCCTTGATTTCCGGGACCACCACGGTATCGAGCGGCAGCAGCAGCTTGCCGCCAGCGTGGGCCAGCACGGCCGCGGCGAGCTCCAGCTTGTCGTCCTCGACCAGCGACTTGCCCACCGGGCGGCCCTGCGCCTTGAAGAAGGTGTAGGCCATGGCGCCGCCGATCAGCAGCTTGTCCACGATCTTGAGCAGGTTCTCGATGACCTCGATCTTGTCGGAGACCTTGGCGCCGCCCAGCAATCCCAGGCACGGGCGCGGCGGGTTCTGGGTGATCTTGAAGAGGTACTCGAGCTCCTTTTCCATCAGCAGGCCGGCGGCCGCCTGGGGCAGGAACTGAATGATGCCCACCGTCGAGGCGTGCGCGCGGTGCGCCGAACCGAACGCGTCGTTGACGTAGAGGTCGCAACCCGCGGCCAGTTGCCGGGCGAAGTCCGGATCGTTCTTCTCCTCCTGGGGGTGGAAGCGCACGTTCTCCAGCATGATGACCTGGGCGGGGCCGCGCTTCAGTTGGTCCACTTCAGGCCCGATGCAGTCCGGCGCCATGGTCACGGGCCGACCCAGCAGCTCTTCGAGGCGCCGGGCCGCGGGCTTCAGGCTCATCTCGAAATTGGGCTTGCCCTTGGGACGCCCCAGGTGGCTGGCCAGCACCAGCCGCGCGCCCCGTTCGAGGGCGTAGCGGATCGAGGGCAGCGAGGCCCGGATGCGCTTGTCGGAGGTGATCTCCTGCCCGCCGGGCGCCAGCGGCACGTTAAAATCCACGCGCATGAACACGCATTTGTCCTTCAAATCCAGGTCGCGAATCGAGAGTTTCGGCATACTGTCCCCTAAAAATCTGATCGTAGCACGTCGTAGAGAATGCGCAGGCCCTTGAGGAACTCCGCCACCGGCACGCGCTCGGCGTCGCTGTGCGCGGAGCGGGAGGTGAGCGGGTCGAGCACCATGGGCGTAAAGCCGTAAGCGATGACGCCGCGCTTGCGGAGGTTCACCGAGTCGGTGCCGTGGGGCACCAGCAGCGGCGTCACCACGGCCTCGGAATGATGCTTCTGGAGCGCCCGGCGCAAGGCGTCGAACAGGGGCGTGCGGCTGTTGCTGAGGCCGGGGTCGTCAGGCAGGCTGACCGGCTCGAGGCTGACGCGGGGATCGTTGATGCGCGCCTGCATCTCGGAGAGGAACTTGCGCGGGTCCGCACCGGGCAGCAGCCGGCAGTCGAGCGTGGCCTCGGCCGCGGAGGGGATGACGTTCATCTTGACCGGGTTGCCCACCCCGGAGGTGAGCGTAGTCAGTGACACCGTGTTAGCCTGAATGGCGGCCGTGTACGGGTTGACCGCGAGCGGCCCGCCCAGAAGGCGGGTCATCTCTGCCACCAGCGGATGCGGCTTCACAGGGGGCAGCGCCATGGCCCTGCGCAGCGCCTCCAACAGGATCAGGTTGGCGTTGTCGGTGGTGGGCTGCGAGCCGTGGCCCGCGGTGCCGTTGGCGCGTAGCCGCAGCCACAGAGTCTGCTTCTCGCCCACGGCGATCCCGAAGACCAGGCGGCCGGGGGCCAGCAGATCGCGGCTGCCGAAGCCGCCTTCATCCAGGACGTACTCGGCGTCAATCTCGGGGAAGTGGTTGGCAATCATCCAGCGGATGCCGCGGTCGCCGCCGGTCTCCTCATCCGCGGTCGAGAGCATGACGATGTCGCGCGCCGGGACCACGCCCGCCGAGCGCAGCGCCGCCAGCGCCAGCAGGTGTTCGATGCCCAGGCTCTTCATGTCCAGCGCGCCGCGCCCCAGGAGAAAGCCGTCGCGCAGGATGGCCGCGAAGGGGTCCGTCTTCCAGGCCTTGCGGTCCACCGGCACCACGTCTATGTGGTTCATCAGCAGCAGCGGCTTCCTGGACCGGTCGCGGCCCGCCAGGCGGGCCACCAGGTTGGTCTGCCCGTTGGGGCCGCTCGGGAACAGGCGCGCCGGGATGCCGCGCTTGTCCAACTCGGCTTTCAGGAAGGCCGCGGCCTCGCGGGTGTCGGCCGGCGGATTCAGAGAAGGGATGCGAACGTAGCGCTGGAGCAGGTCCACGGCCTGGCGCTCCAGCGCCGGCCAGTCCGGCTCCGCCGCCCACAGGCTGCAAGCTACGATCCACGGGATGAACAGCTTCATGAGAGCCATCCTCGCACATCCGCCGCACAGTCCACCGGGAAGCCCGCCGCGCGCCGGGTGTATATTGGACTAGACACCAACTCCCAAGGGGAAGAGCAAGTGATTGCTGTGCTGGTTTCGATTGCGATGCTGGCGCCGGCGACGCCGGTGGCCGAGAGAGCCCGGCAGGTCGTCGAGCTGCTGTTGCAGGAGAAGTATCCGGAGCTGATCGAGCAGTTCACGCCCGAGATGAAGAAGGCGGTCCCGGAGGAGGCGCTGCGCGGCAGCGTGAAAGAGCGCTTCGCGGCCCTGGGCGCCGTGCAGAAGATCCTGGAACCGGAAGTGCAGCGCGGCCTGCAAGTGGACACTGCAATCGTGGGGGTGATCTTCGAGAAGATGGGCCTCAACATCCACGTCACCTTCACCAAGACCGGCCAACTGGCGGGACTGCTGTTCCGGCCGCGCTCTGCTCCCATCCCGCCGTGGCAGCCCCCGGCGTACAGCAAGGCGGATCAGTTCCGCAACGAAGAGGTGACCGTCGGGAAAGGCGACTGGGCGCTGCCCGGTACGCTGGCGCTGCCGGCGGGCCAGGGACCGTTTGCGGCCGTGGTGCTGGTGCATGGCTCGGGGCCCAATGATCGCGACGAGACGGTGGGCGCGCACAAGCCTTTCCGCGACCTGGCTGAGGGACTGGCCTCGCGCGGCATCGCGGTGCTGCGCTACGAGAAGCGCACGCGACGCTACCCCGCGCAGATCTCGCGGCTCGATGATTTGACCGTGCAGCAGGAAACCATCGAGGACGTGCTGGCGGCGACGGCGCTGCTGCGCGCGCGGGCCGACATCGATGGCCGCCGCGTCTTCGTGCTGGGCCACAGCCTCGGCGGGTACGTCGGGCCGCGCATCGCCCAGCAGGAGCCCAGGCTGGCAGGACTGATCATCATGGCGGGCCACACGCGCCCGCTCGAGGAGCTGATCCTCGAGCAGACCACCTACCTGTTCTCGCTCCAGGGTCAGCCCTCCCCGGAGCAGCAGAAACGGTTGCAGCAACTCAAGGAGGCGATCGAGCGGCTCAGGACGCTGAAGCCGGGAACCGCGGCGTCTCCCAAGGACCTGCCTCTCGGTGTTCCGGCTTCCTACTGGCTGGACCTGAAGGGATACGACCCGGCCGCGGAAGCGCGCAAACTGAAACTGCCGATGCTGATCCTCCAGGGCGAGCGCGACTACCAGGTGACGAAGGCGGACTTCGCGCGCTGGAAGGAGGCGCTCGGCGACCGTAAGGACGTGAGGCTACGGAGCTATCCCCGGCTCAACCACCTGTTCGTGGAAGGGGAGGGCAAGAGCGCGCCGGCCGAGTACATGAAGCCGGGGCACGTGGCGGCGGAAGTAATCGAGGAGATTGCGAACTGGATCAAGCCGGCGTGATGCCGGCGCTATGTCTTGAAGTCCGGCAGACGGCTCAGCTCCGGTGTCAATCCCGCCGCGCGGTAGGCTTCGAGCAGCGCCCCAGCGGCCGGCCCGTAGAGGGGAGGGCCGCAGCGATTGCCCGCTTCCGCCTCGACCAGCGCGCGGTAGCGTTCGAGCAGCATGCGGCTGCGGAAGACGCCGCCGATATAGGCCACGCGCGCCGGCTCTCCGGGCTCGAACAACTGCCGGCGCACCGCATGAGCGAGGCCCGCCAGTTGCTGGGCGGCGTTTTCGAGGATGCCCGCCGCCACCGCGTCGGCGGCGAGCGCGGCTTCGTCCACCAGCTTGGCCAGCGTGGCGACGCGGTCGCGGGGCCACTCCGTGGTGTAGAAGCGGTGCAGCAGGTCGTTGGCCGAGGCCGCCCCGGTGGCTGCGATCAGGCAGCGGTGTAAGTCAGTGGCGGGGCCGTGGCCCTCCTCGAAGCGCAGCGCGGCGCGCAGGGCCTGGCGCACGATGTCGAAGCCGCCGCCTTCGTCGCCGAAGACGTAGCCCCAGCCGCCCGCGCG
>CAZIRH010000155.1:0-10072 GCA_964541065.1 uncultured Solibacteraceae bacterium | reverse complement strand
GCGTGATGGTCTTCGGAGGCATCGAGCAGGAGCGGCTGCAACTGAACGAAGAGACCCTCTGGGACGGCTACCGCAGAGATGTGAACAATCCGGCGGCCCTGAAGGCGCTGCCGGAAGTGCGCCGGCTGCTGTTCGAGGGCCGGAACGAAGAAGCCACCAAGCTGGCCGGGCAGGCCATGATGGCGATCCCGCAGCGCATCAAGTCCTACCAGACGCTGGGCGACCTGCGCCTGGAGACTCACTTCCCCATGCAGGTCGAGGACTACCGCCGCCAGCTCGACCTCGACACCGGCATCGCCACGGTGCGCTTCCGCGCCGGAGTGATCACCTACACGCGCGAGGTGTTCGCCTCGGGCGCGGACAACGTGCTGGTAGTGCGCCTGAGCGCCGACAAGCCCGGCCGGATCACCGTGCGCCTCACGCTGACGCGGCCGCAGGATGCGCAGCCTCTGAGCGACGCGCTCGAACCTGGCCGGCTCATTCTGCGCGGTCGCATCGGCGCCCGCGACGACAAGACGGGCGAGCCCAAGGGCCTGCGCTTCGAGGCGCAGTTGGCGGCCCTCCCGGCAGGCGGCAAGGCTTCGGGCGCCGACGGCCGGCTGGCGGTGGAAGGCGCCGATGCGCTGGTGCTGGTGCTGGCCGCGGCCACCGACTATCGCGGCGGCGATCCGGAGACGCTGTGCCGGCAGCACCTTCGGGCCGCTGCCAAGCCCTACGAGGCGCTGCGGAGTGCGCACGTAGCCGAGCATCAGAGGCTGTTCCGCCGGGTTCACTTCGATCTGGGCGCCGCGCCGGCGGAGGCGGAGACGTTGCCCACCGACGAGCGCCTGGCCCGCTTCGAGAAGGGCGGGGAAGACCCGGGACTGGCGGTCCTCTACTTCCAGTATGGGCGCTACCTGTTGATGGGCTCGTCGCGGCCGGGCACACTGCCGGCCAACCTTCAGGGCGTCTGGAACGAGCACCTGGCGGCGCCGTGGAACAGCGACTACCACACCAACATCAACCTCCAGATGAACTACTGGCCGGCGGAGGTGTGCAACCTGGCGGAGTGCCACCTGCCGCTGTTCGACTACATGGACACGCTGGTCGAGCCTGGCGCCCGCACGGCGAAGGTGCATTACGGGGCGCGCGGCTGGGTGGTCCACCACCTCTCGGACATCTTCGGCTTCACTGCGCCCGCCGACGGCGTCTGGGGCGTGTGGCCCATGGGCGCGGCCTGGCTGGCCCAGCATCCTTACGAACACTACCTGTTCAGCGGCGACAAAGAGTTTCTGCTCCGCCGGGCCTGGCCCCTGATGAAGAGCGCGGCGCGGTTCATCCTGGACTTCCTGATCGAGGCTCCGGCCGGGACGCCGGTGGCGGGCAAGCTGGTGCCCTGCCCGTCGCACTCTCCCGAGAACCGTTTTCGCAAGGCCGACGGCACCGTGTCGATGTTCACCTACGCCGCGACCATGGATCTCGAGATCTGCCACGACCTGCTGCGGAACTCGATCGAGGCCAGTCGCGTTCTTGGCATCGAGACGGAGTTCCGCGCGGAGTGCGAAGCGGCGCTGAAGCGGCTGGCCCCGCTTCAGGTCAGCCCGAGGACGGGCCGGTTGCAGGAGTGGGTGGAGGACTACGCCGAGCCGGAGCCGCAGCACCGGCACACCTCGCACCTGTTTGCACTGCATCCGGGACGGCAGATCACCGTGAGTGGGACGCCCGAACTCGCCGCCGCGGCCCGCCGCTCGCTCGAGGGGCGCGGCGACGCCGGCACCGGCTGGAGCATGGCCTGGAAAGTGAACTTCTGGGCGCGCTTCCAGGATGGGGACCGCGCCCACAGGCTGCTTTCGAATCTCCTTAGCCGGTGCACGCTGCCCAACCTGTTCGACACGCACCCGCCCTTCCAGATCGACGGCAACTTCGGCGGCACGGCGGGCATCGCGGAGATGCTGGTGCAGAGCCACGCGGGGGAGTTGCACCTGTTGCCCGCGTTGCCGAAGGCCTGGCCGCAGGGCGAGGTCCGCGGCTTGCGGGCGCGCGGAGCCTTCGAAGTGGATCTGGCCTGGGAGGCCGGCAAACTGACCAAGGCGATGCTCCGCTCGCTGCGCGGCAACCCGGCGCGGGTGCGCGCCGCGGTTCGTCTGAGCGTGACCCGGGGCGGGCAGCGGGTGAGCGCCGAGCAGGTCGCGCCCTCAGTGGTGAGCTTTCCTACTGAAGCCGGCGGAACCTACGAGCTGCGGCCCGCCTGAGGCTTCAGCGATTTGCGGAAGCGCTCCACCTCGGCGGGCGTCAGCAGGCGCCACTCGCCGGGCCGCAGCGTGCCCAGCTCCAGAAACCCTATGCGGATGCGCTTCAGCTTCTCGACCAGCCGCCCGAAGTGTTTGAACATCAGGCGTACCTGGTTCTTGCGGCCCTCGATCAGCCGGACCTCGTACCAGGGATTCTGAGCGCGGTGCACCAGCCGCAGCCCCGCCGGGGCGGTCCTCCGGCCCATGAGCGGCACGCCCTCGCGGAACTGCTGCTCCTGCTCGGCCGTGAGCAGCCCGTTGGCTTTGACCAGGTAGGTCTTGGGGACGTGGCTGGAGGCCGCGGTGATCAGGTTGGCGAATTCGCCGTCGTTGGTCACGAGCAGCAGCCCTTCGCTCGCATAGTCCAGGCGGCCTACCGGATAGACGCGCGCCTTGACGCCTTTGAGCAGCTCCATCACGGTGGGGCGCCCCAGCGGGTCGCGCAGGGTGGTGAGGCAGCCGTGCGGCTTGTTGAGCGCCAGATAGACGTGGTGCCGCGGGAGCCGGAGCAGCCGCCCGTCCACCTTGATGTGGTCACGCTCCGGGTCGGCCTTGCTGCCCAGCTCGGTGACCACTTTCCCGTTGACCGTGACGCGGCCCTCCAGGATGAGCTGCTCCGCCTGGCGGCGGCTGGCTACACCGGCGCGCGACAGAGTCTTTTGCAGGCGCTCCTCAGGCATCCGGTGTTTCTGCCGGTGTTGGTGGCACAGGCATTCCTGCCGGTGTTGGTGGCACAGGCATTCCTGCCTGTGTTTCCTCCTCCTCTCCCAGCGCCAGCCGGCGGAGGTCTTCGAACTCCTTGAGCGTGGGCAGCTCGCCCAAGTCGCTCAGGCCGAATTGCAGCAGGAAGTCCTTGGTAGTGCGGTAGAGGATGGGCCGGCCCACCACGCTCTTGCGGCCGCAAGTAGTGAGGAGCTTGCGTTCGAGCAGCGTCTTGAGCACGCCGGCGCCCTGGACGCCGCGGATGGCCATGATCTCCGGAGCGGTGATGGGCTGCTTGTAGGCGACCACCGCCAGTGTTTCCAGCGCGGCCAGCGAGAGCTTGAGCGGGGGCTTCAGGCTCTTGGCGAAGGCGCGCACCGCATCGTGGTGCTCGGGCTTGGTGCCCATCTTGTAGCCGCCGGCCACTTCCCGGATGGCGATGCCGCGGTCCGGGGCGTTGTATTCACTCACCAATTCCGCGAGCACTTGGCGCACCCTGTCCTCCGGCTGGCCCACGGCCGGAGCGATTTGCGCGGCGGTGACCGGCTCCTCGGCCACGTAGACGATGGCCTCGACCGCGGCCTTGAGCGCCGCCAGGCTGCTGTTCTCCTCAGGTTCCATTGCGGTCAGCGGTAGTCCTTCTGTGCGTGGCTGATGAAGTGCTCGGAGGACATGACCTCCTCGAAGCGCCGGTGGGCCCGCACGCCGATGTCGCCGAAGGCCTGCCGCTGCACCAGCACGATGGCGCCCAGCTTGGCCAGCTCCAGAATGGCCAGAAACAGGCAGATCATGGCCTGACGGCTGCGCTGCCGCTCAAACAGTTCGAGCACGGAGACCGCCTCGCCGCGGGGCCGGCCTTCCAGCAGCGAGCGCAAATACAGGATCATGTCCGCCACGCTCACCGCCTCGCCGTTGACCTCCAGCACCGCCCGGTGCTTGCTGCGTTCCAGGACTTCCTGGAAGGTCTTGATCAGGTCGAACAGCGTGACGGCCAGCCCGGGGGTGTCCTCGTCGGAGAGGAACTGCTGGATCTGCGGGTTGGACCAGACGTTCTCCTCGATGAGGCGCTTCTGCTGGAGCATCTCGGCGGCGCTCTTGAAGCGCTCGTGTTCGAGCAGCCGCTCGACCAGCTCGCGGCGGGGGTCCTCCTCGGGAGCGATCTGGTCGAGCTCCGGGTCCCTGGGCAGCAGCAGGCGTGACTTGATGTGGATGAGCGTGGCGGCCATCAGGATGAACTCGGCGCCCAGGTCGATGTCACACTCGGCCGCCCGTTCGAGGTATTCCAGGTACTGCGCCGTGATGCGGGCGATGGGAATGTCCCAGATGTCGATCTCCTGCCGGCGGATCAGGTCCAGCAGCAGATCGAGCGGGCCCTCGTAGTGCTCTAACCGGACGTGCAACGGCGACGACACAACCTCTCACGATAGCACGGCGGGGCGGCCCTTCGGCCCGCCGTCCTACCGCGGCTCGCGCCGCGAGCGCGGCTTCTCCGGCGGGCGCGTCTTTTCCGGCGCCGCGAAGATCAGCGTCACGTTCACGGTGCGGGTCTGGTCGTTCTGCTCGAGCACCGCCCGGGTCTTCCCCAGGTTGTCGAACAGCTCCTCCTCGCGAATGCGTTCGAGGAAGTGATCGGGATAGGCGGCATTGAAGCGCTGGCCTTCCTTGAGCGCCCACAGCTTGCGGACACCGTCCTCGGCATGGATATCAAGGCCTTCGACGGCCAGCTTGCCGAAGGTGTATTGAGGGCCCGGCTCGAGGCGAATGGCAAGGTCCACCGTCTTGCGCGCGTCGCTCACGGAGCGCTCCACGCGCGCCGCGACGCGCATGTAGCCCTCGCGGCGGTAGCGCTGCTCGAGGCGGGCCACGGCCGCCTCGACCAGCGCGAAGTTGGCCAGGTCGCCGCCGCGCAGGTCGGCCGTCGTGCTCAGCTCCGCCGGAGGGAAGTGCGGGCCTTCGATGCGCACCTCGCCCAGGTTGTAAGGGGCGCCTTCCTCGATCCGCACCGTGACGAGGAGGCCCTTGACGTCTTTGGCCGGCTCGGTCCGGATCTGCGGGAAGGCGACCCGGATGCGGCCCCGCGCCTCGTACAGTGGGCGCACGTTGATCTCGAGCACTTGGCGAAAGCGCGCTTCCTTGTAAGGCATGCCCACGGCCGGGCCGCTCACCGCCTGGGCCAGGACGCCGGTGGGAATCACCTGGTTGCCCTCGAATCTCACTTGCGCCACGGCGGGCGGCGCGGCGGCCGGCAGGAACACCACGGCCTCTTCGCCCGCCTCCGTGCTGAGCACCCTGGCGGCGACCTTTTCTTTGACCCCCCGGCCGGCCAGGTACTCCTCGAGCGCCTTCACGTAACGATTCAGCACCTGCTCGGTGGCCGGGATCTTCTCGCCCAACAGCGGATCGGCGCGGGCGAGGACCTCGCGGAGCTGGGCCGCTTCTCCCGGCAGATCCTCGAAGCGGACCGGGAAGAACGGCCCGGCCTCGGCCACCTCGAAGGATACGGCGTAGCCTTTCTTGTCGGGCGCGGGCCCGTACTGAAAGGTGATCTTCTCGAAGGCCCCCGTGGCGGCCACGCGGTCGCGCGCCGCCTCGAAGTCCTTGACGGTGACGCGTTGGCCCACTTTCAACCCGGCCACGGCGAGGATCTGCGGCGTCGAGTAGTTGGAGTTGCCCTTCACCGTGAGGCTGGCAATGGGCCACACCGCGGGCGGCTTCTGAGCGGAAGCGGAAGCGGCAGCAACCAGGATCGGTGCTAGCGCCCACCACATGCCTCCATTCTACCCGTGGGTGGCTGCTAGAATGAGGGACGTAGCGCACGAATCTCAGACTGAGGCGAGGGTTTTGATGAAGATCGAGAGCCTGAGAGTGAAGGGCTTCCGGTCCTTTTACGACGTCATGTGGACTCCCGGCGATCTGAACATCGTGATCGGCCCGAATGCCAGTGGCAAGTCCAACCTGCTGCGTCTGCTGGAGTTGCTCAGTATCTCGGCGCGAGGAGGTTTGGGAAGACACGTCGAGGCCGAGGGCGGGATGGCACCCCTGGTTTGGGACGGAACGGTGGATTCGATTGGGCTGGAGCTGAAGTTGATTGGCTCGCCAGCCGGTGCAAGGTGGAGATACTACTTGGAACTCTCGCGTATCGGCAGGACCAGTGCCTACCGGGTGGAACGAGAACTGCTCCGTGCCGGTCTGGGCAAGAGTCCGCTGGAACGGAAGAAACAGCGAGCGGCTGTTCTTGACGACAGCGGGCACAAGCTCGTTGTTCCTGAGGAGTCAGTGGTCGAGGACGAGACTGTGCTGTCCATGGCCGCGGGTCCGTTTTCGGGTAATCGCCAGATTCGTGCTTGCCAGCGGCACATCGCTTCTTGGGACATTCACCAGGAGCTTCACACAGACCGCGACGCCGCCATCCGGCAAGCCGCGGTTGTGAGAATCAAGGAGCGCGTAGCTCCGGACGGGCAGAATCTGGTCTCGGTGTTGCACACCCTTTACCAGCGGGACCGCGACTTCAAGCAGGAAGTGAATGCCGCCATGAGGGCAGCCTTCGGGGATGAGTTCGAGGAGTTGATCTTTCCTCCAGCGGCCGAGCAGCGCATTCAGTTCGGGGTCCGGTGGAAGTCCTTGAAACGTGAGCAACCGGCAGCCGATCTCTCCGACGGCACGTTACGCTTTCTGTTCCTGCTGGCCGTCCTGGGCAACCCCAAACCTGCTCCCCTGATTGCGATAGACGAACCGGAGACCGGTCTTCATCCGTCGATGCTGCCCATCATTGCGGAATACGCTTCTGACGCGTCAGAACGTGCCCAGATCATCTTCACGACGCATTCCCCCGCCTTCCTGGATGCGTTCAAAGGCATCCACCGGCAACCGACCATCACCGTGGTCGATTGGATCGATGGCAAGACGGAGTTGCGAGTGCGCAGCGGGGAAGAGCTCGACCACTGGCTCCAGCACTACACCCTCGGGGAAATGTATCGTTCGGGCGAGCTGGAGGCCAGGGAATGAGGTTCGTCCTCTTTGTGGAAGGGTACACGGAGCGGGAGGCGGTAGGACCCTTCCTGAAGAGGTGGCTCGACCCGCAACTGGACCAACCCATGGGCGTCCGGGTCGTCCGCTTCAACGGCTGGCGCCATCTTGTGGATGACATCGCCACACGTGCCCGGATACATCTGGATGGACCCAAGGGTAACGAAGTGATCGCCGTCATCGGGCTGCTGGACCTGTACGGCCCTGACTTCTACCCGCGCGATCGATGCTCAGCCGGCGAGCGCTACGCTTGGGCGGTGGAAGAGATCCAGCGGAGAGTCAACCACCCGGAGTTCCGCATGTTCTTCGCGGTTCATGAGATCGAAGCCTGGATCTTGAGTCAGCCTGAACTGCTGCCGAGGGAGATTCGGGAGTCCCTGCCTGCCAAGGTCAGGGACCCTGAGTCAATCGACTTCGATCAGCCGCCGGCCGACCTGTTGGACCGACTGTACAGGAGGCACACCGGCCGGTCCTACAAGAAGCGCACGTATGGCCGGAACTTACTTGAGAGGCTTGATCCGGCTGTGGCGCGCCAAAAGTGCCCTCACCTCGCCGAGATGCTCGACCACATGCTACAAGCTGCTCGCGCGGCCCTGCTTCGCTAGAATGACGCCAATGCCCTACGATCTGGTGATCATCGGCAGCGGGCCGGGCGGCTACTCGGCGGCGGTGCGCGCCGGCCAGTACGGCCTGAAGACCGCCATCGTCGAGAAGAACCCCCGCCTGGGCGGTACCTGCCTGCTGGTGGGTTGCGTGCCCACCAAAGCCCTGCTGCACGCCGCCGACCTGTGGAGCAGTCTCAGGGACGCCGAAGCCAACGGCATCGCATGCGACAACCCGCGCCTGGACCTGGCGCGCGCCATCGACCGCAAGAACCAGATCGTGGCCAAGCACGCCAAGGGCGTCGAGTTCCTCATGAAGAAGAACAAGGTCGAGCGCATCCAGGGCGTGGCGGCCTTAAACGGCGCGCGCAAGGTCGAAGTGCGATCCCAGGACGGTGTTCGCACGCTGGAGGCAGCGAACATCATCATCGCCACCGGTTCCGAAGCGCGCCTGCTGCCCGGGCTGGAACCGGATCCGGAGCGCGTGCTCACCAACATCGAGATCCTCGAGATCCGCCAGGTGCCCAAGTCCCTGGTGATCATCGGGGCGGGCGCGGTGGGCCTCGAGTTCGCTTCCATGTTTCGGCGGTTCGGCTCTGAAGTCACGCTCGTGGAGATGCTGCCGCGGATCGCACCGCTCGAGGACGAGGAGGTTTCCAAGGAACTCGAGCGCAGCTTCCGCAAGGCCGGCATCCGCGTCGAGGTCGGGGCGCGGGTCGAGGAGGTGCGGCGCGCGGAGACGGGCATCGAAGTCACAGCCACGCTGGCCGGCGGCGCCACCGCGCGCCTGGTCGCGGAGAAGGTGCTGGTGGCGGTGGGCCGCCGCCCGGTGACCGACGCGATCGGCCTCGAAACCACGCGGGTCGAAACCGAGCGCGGGTTCATCCGCGTGGACGCGTACCAGCAGACCGCCGAGCCGGGCGTCTACGCCATCGGCGACGTGGTGGCGGGAACGCCCCAGTTGGCGCACGTGGCCGTGCGGGAGGGCCTCGTCGCCGTGGCGCACATCGCCGGCAGGCCCGCCGACCCGCTCAACCCCCGGCTGATCCCGGCCTGCACGTATTCCGAGCCCGGCATCGCCAGCGTCGGGCTGACCGAGGCCCAGGCGCGCGACCAGGGCCTTTCGGTGAAGATTGGCAAGTTCGGGTTCCTGCCGAACAGCATGGCCACCATCCTGGGCCGCCACGAGGGCTTCGTGAAGGTGGTGGCCGGCGAGCGCTACGGCGAGATCCTGGGCGTGCACATCCTCGGGCCGCTGGCCTGGGAGTTCATCGGCGAGGCGGTGACGGCCATGGCCGCCGAGGCCACCGTCCAAACCATGATGAACACCATCCATGCCCACCCCACGCTGTACGAAACGCTGGGGGAAGCCTTCAACGCGGTGTACGGTCTGGCGATCAATGCGTGATTTTGAGCTCCGCGACCTGGGGCGCATCGGCTACGGGGAAGCGCTCGAGCTCCAGCGCGAGCTGGTCGAGAGGCGCAAGCGCGCCGAGATCCCCGACCAGTTCCTCATCATCGAGCACCCGCACGTCATCACCCTGGGCCGCACCGGGCGCATGAGCCACCTGCTGGCGAGTGAAGAGGCGCTACAGCGCGCCGGCATCGCCTTCTATCCCACCGACCGCGGCGGCGACATCACCTACCATGGTCCCGGCCAGGTGGTCGGTTATCCGATCCTGGACCTCAAGGAGTGGAAGCGGGACGTGGTGGCCTACGTGCGCGCTCTCGAACAGACGCTCATTGACGCGCTGGCCGAATTCGGCCTCGCGGCGCGGCGCGAGGCCGGGCGCACCGGGGTGTGGACCGATCAGGGCAAGATTGCCGCCATCGGCGTGCACATCAGCCGCTGGGTGACCTCGCACGGCTTCGCGCTGAACCTCTCGACCGACCTGAGCTACTTCCGCTACATCGTGCCGTGCGGGCTGGCGGCGCCGGTGACTTCCATGAAGGCGCTGGGCGTGCAGGCCAGCCGCGAACAGGTGGTGGCGGCCATCGCCCGCAACTTCGCCCGCGTGTTCGGATATCGTATGTTGGAGACTGTCGAGCAGGAGGTCGTATGACCGACGTGGTCATGCCCCAGATGGGCGAGAGCATCGTGGAAGGGACGCTGACCAAGTGGCTCAAGCAGCCCGGCCAGCGGGTCGAGCGCGACGAGCCGCTTTTCGAGATTTCGACCGACAAGGTCGATACCGAGATTCCCGCGCCCGCCGCCGGCACGCTGGCCGAGGTGCTGGTTGCGGAGGGCGTCACGGTGGCCGTCAACACCGTAGTGGGGCGCATCGACGAGACGGGAGTGGGGCAGGCTGTCAGCCTGCCAGAGCCGAAAGCCGAGGCCGCGGCCCCGGTCCCGATACCCGCTCCACCCCCCGAGGCCCCGGAGCCCCCGCTGCCCGAGGAGTCTGCCGGCTCGCTCTCTCCACTGGTCCGCCGCATGGCCCGCGAGCACAACATCGACCTGACGCTCGTCAG
>CAZIRH010000154.1:0-10148 GCA_964541065.1 uncultured Solibacteraceae bacterium | reverse complement strand
ACTACTGGGAGGGCCAGGAGTTCCAGGAGGTAACGGCGGCTGAGTGCGCGGAACCGCCAGAGACAATCACGGTGTTGCGCGGCTTGTTCGACCGGGAGACGCGCGAGGGGCCGGCGTTACCCGCGGCCGTCGAACTGGCGGAAGAACTGGCGCAACGAGGCGTGAAGGAGGCGCGGGAGCTTCTGGAGGCGTTCTTCGGCGAGGCGGAGGCTTTCGGCTTGCGCTCGGTCGAGAAGATGGCCTGGGTGGACGGCTTCTACCTGGACCGCTACCTGGTCACCAACCGCGACTACGAGTGCATGGCGCCGTCGCACCGGCGCGAGCGTGACCGGTACTCGGATGCCGATGACCAGCCCGTGATCCACGTCAACTGGTACGAGGCCCAGCTCTGCTGCCGCTGGCGCGGCCCGGGGTTCCGGTTGCCGACGGAAGCGGAATGGGAGAAAGCCGCCGCGTGGGACCCGGCCACGGGCACGAAGCGGAAGTATCCATGGGGAGATGTGTTCGACCCGGCGAAGTGCAACACCGCCGAGAGCGGGCCCGGCAAGACCACTCCCGTGGACGCCTACCCGCAGGGCGCCAGCGCCTACGGCTGCCACGACATGGCAGGCAACGTCTGGCAGTGGACTGTCAGCTTATACTCGGAAGAGTACCCGGATCCGGTACTGCGGGGCGGCCCGTGGAACCGCAACCGGCACGCGACGGCGTGCGCGGTGCGCTGGATGGGGACGCCGCGGGGACGCATGCCGTGGACGGGCTTTCGCTGCGCCAGAACGTAAGACCGCCATGTGAAAACCTGGGGACACGCCTGCGGTGTCACACAGGTGGCACGTTGGACGGACTCAGCCCGGAGTGTCCCCAGGGTTTTTCACGCCGTCTCCCCCCGCACCAGATCTTCGTACGTCTCCCGGGCGCGGATGAGGCGCCACTGGGCGCCATCGACCAGGACTTCGGGCGGGCGGGGGCGGGAGTTGTAGTTCGAGGCGGACACGAAGCAGTAGGCGCCGGCGGTGGCCACGGCCAGCAGGTCGCCGGGCAGGACATTCTCCAGTTCACGGTCCAGGGCCAGGAAATCGCCGGTCTCGCAGATGGGGCCGACCACGTCAGCCAGAATGGTCCCCCGCCCCGTCTTGCGCACCGGAAGGATCTCGTGGTGCGCCTCGTAGAGCGAGGGCCGGATCAGGTCGTTCATGGCGGCGTCCACCACGACGAACTCCTTGGCCGCACTGGATTTGCGGTAGAGCACGCGCGTCACGAGCAGGCCGGCTTCGGCCACGATCGAGCGGCCGGGCTCCAGCAGCAGGAACAGGTCGCGGCCTTGCACTCTGCGGCGGACCTCGGCTACGAAGGCGGCGACGTCGGGCGCCTCCTCGCCGGGCCGGTAGGGCACGCCCATGCCGCCGCCCAGATCCAGGAAGCGGATCTCGAGGCCGCTGGCCCGCAGCCGCTCGACCAGCGCCAGCAGGCGGTCCAGGGCGGCGACGAGCGGCGCCGCGTCCAGCAGTTGCGACCCGATGTGGCAACTGACGCCCTCGAGCGACAGGTTCTTGAACTCCCCTGCCCGCCCGAAGAGCGCCTCCGCCTCGGCCATCTCGATCCCAAACTTGTGCTCGCGCAGGCCGGTGGAGATGTAGGGGTGCGTGGCAGCGTCCACGTCCGGGTTCACGCGCAAGCCGACCCGGGCCCGCGCGCCGCGGCGGTGGGCGAGGGCGTCGATCAGCGCCAGCTCGCCTTCCGATTCGCAGTTGAAGCTGTGGATGGGGGCCTCGAGCGCGGACTCGATTTCCTGCGCCGTCTTCCCCACGCCGGAGAAGACGACCACCGACGGGTCGCCGCCGGAGGCGAGCACGCGGTAGAGCTCGCCGCCCGAGACGATGTCGAAGCCGGCCCCGGCACGCCCCACGAGCGCCAGCACGGCCAAGTTCGAGTTGGCCTTGACCGCGTAGCAGACCCGGTGAGGCAGGCCCGCCAGGGCCTCGTCGTAGGCGCGAAAGCTCTCCAGGATGCCGCGGCTCGAGTACACGTAGCAGGGCGTGCCCGCGCGCGCCGCAATCTCGGCTAGTGGCACGTCCTCCGCGCGAAGCACGTTGCCGTGGTAGTCGAAGCCGGCCAGCCTCATTCCTTCACCCTGAAAACCACCAGCGTCTGGTCGTCAAAAGTGTCTGATCCTCCTGCGAACCGATCCACGTCCGCCAGGATGGTGTCCACCACCGCCTGCGGCGGGAGCTGGCAGGTCGTTCTGAGCAAGCGGACGAGGCGCCGGCGCCCGTATTCCTGGCCCGCCGGGTTCCCCTGGTCGGGGACGCCGTCGGAATACAGCACCACCAGGTCGCCGGGCGCGGTCCGGAAGGAGATCTGCTCGTACTCGGTCTGGGGCAGCAGGCCGGGCGGGACGCCTGCGACGCTCGGCTGGATCACCTCGCTGCCCCGGCACACCACCGGGAAGGGCACGCCCGCGTTGCCGATGAGCAGCCGGCGGCTGGCCGGTTGCCAGGCCATGAGCAGCAGGCAGACGAAGCGCGCGTCCACCTTGCGCTCGATGAGGGCCTCGTTGAGGGCCTTCATCAACGGCGCCGGGTCGCGCCGGCGGGGCGCGAGCGTCCGCAGCAGGCCGCTGATCAGCGCCCCGTAGAGCGCCGCGGCCACACCCTTACCACTCACGTCGCCCAGGGCGATCAGCACGCTGTCATCGCCGGTCTCGAAGAAATCGTACAAATCGCCGCCGATGATGCGGGCCGGGCGGCGGCCGACGGCGATTTCCAGGCCCGGGATGTCCGGCGCCTGCTTGGGCAGCATGGAGTCCTGCAGCTCGCGGGCCGCCTCCAGGTCCATTTCGATGCGCCGCTCCCGGTCCGCCACTTCACCGTACAGGCGCGCGTTCTCGATCGAGACGGCCAACTGCGGCGCCAGCAGTGACAGCATGCGGGCGTGCTCGTCGTTGAAGTAGGCGAGGCGCTCGCTTTCCAGGTCCATGACGCCGATCACGCGGTCCTGCACGATCAGCGGAACGGCCACCTCCGAGCGGATGTCCGGATGGGAGGGAATGTAGCGCGGGTCGGCCAGGGTGTTGTCCGAGCGCACCGCCTCACGGGTGCTCCAGGCGGCGCCGGTAATGCCCTTCCCCAGCGGGACGTTGTCCAGGTTGACGCGCTGGTCCAGGCGGAGGCTGAAGCGATGACGCAGGCACTGCGCGGCGGCGTCCACCAGCAGGATGCTGAAGGCGTCGTAGCGGATCAGCGACTTGATGGCTTCGGCGATGTGGCCGAGCAGTTCGTCCAGGTTCAGGATGGAGGAGAACTCCTGCGACAGGTGCGCCAGGAGCTGAAGCGTGCGGTTCTGGCGATCCACGCGCCGGTAGAGGCGGGCGTTCTCGATGGCGACGGCCACGCGCGAAGCGATCAGCCCCAGCAGGGCGCGGTCGTAGTCGCTGTAGGCGCCCAGTTGCGTGGATTGCACGTCGATGACGCCGACCAGCTTCCCCCGCGCGATCATGGGCACCGCCAGCTCCGAGCGCACCGCATCCAGCGCGCTCAGGTAGCGGGCGTCCCGGCGCACGTCGCTTACCAGCAGCGGCTGGAGCGTGGCGGCCACCGCCCCGGTGATGCCTTCTCCCAGGGGCACCACCAGGTTCTTGACCACTTCCTCGCGGTGGCCGATGGCGTAACGAATCCGGAGGCCTCCCCGCCGCTCGCTGTGCAGCATGATGGCCAGCAGCTCGCAGGGGATGACCTGCTGGACTACTTCGGCCACGTTGGCCAGCAGGCGGTCGAAATCCGTCAGGCTCTCGGAAGTGGCCGAGGCCACCTCCAGCAGGAAGTCCAGCAGCTCGGTGCGGCGGCGAAACCGGATGGCGCGGGGGGTGGGGGGCATAGGCGGCGGCTCAGGCGCGGGCGGCCTCGACAATCTTGACGCTGGCGCTGGCGCCGATGCGCGTGGCGCCCGCGGCCACCATCTTCTGCAATTCTTCCAGCGTGCGGATGCCGCCCGCCGCCTTGACACCCAGCTTCGGGCCCACCGTCAGCCGCATGAGCGCCACATCCTGCACCGTGGCCCCGCCCGGCCCGAAGCCGGTCGAGGTCTTCACGAAATCCGCCCCGGCCAGCCGGGCCAGCGTGCAGGCGACCACCTTCTGGTTGTCGTCGAGCAGAGCGGTCTCCAGGATGGTCTTCACCAGCGCCCCGGCGCGGTGGGCCGCTTCGACTACCGCCCGGATGTCCGCGAGCACCGTCTCCTGGTCGCCCGAGCGCAGCGCGCCGACGTTGATGACCATGTCCAGCTCCTGCGCCCCGGCGCGCAGGGCGGCCTCGGCTTCCGCCGCCTTGATCTCGGTGGCGTTGGCCCCCAGCGGGAAGCCTACGACGGTGCACACCTTCACCGGCGTGCCCCTCAGCTCCGCGGCCGCCAGCGGCACCCAGCACGGGTTCAGGCACACGCTGGCGAAGCCGCGCTCCCGTGCCTCCCGGCACAAGCGCCGGATGTCGTCGCGCGTGGCTTCCGGCTTGAGCAGCGTGTGATCGATCAGCGCGGCGATGGCCGGCTTCACCCCCACCACCCGGCGGCAGGAGGAGACGCGGTCGGCGCCGGCGGCGAGAATCTCGCTCGTGCGCTCGGCGCAGCTCTCCGGGCAGCTTTGCGCGCAGCAACGGCAGACCGGCTCGGGCGCCCGCACGCGGGCCAGGATTTCCTCGCCGATCTGGACCACAAGTCGTTCGAGCTCTCCGGGGGCCAGACTCATGAGGGTTGCGGCAGCGCCGCGGCGAAGCCCTCATGATAGCACAGGGCAGATTCCAGGCAGGTTTGACGGCGCGGCGGATCTGGTACACTGGGAAGCCGGCTATGGCTATCAGCAAGGATTTGCTGGAGATCTTGGTCTGCCCGTTGTGCAAGGCGCCGGTGGAGCTCAAGGAGGACGAGAGCGGCCTCAAGTGTGTCCAGTGCAAGCGGGTCTACCCGATTCGTGACGACATTCCGGTGATGCTGATCGACGAGGCCCGCATCGAGGAGTAGGGCCTCCCGCGGCATGCCCCCGATTCTCGAGCAGCTTCCCAGGGGGGCGCGGGTGGCAATCATCCGCCTGCGCTCGCTGGGGGACTGTGTGCTGACGACTCCGGCCCTGGAGATCCTCAAGCGCAGCCGGCCCGACCTCGCGATCGGTGTGGTGGTTGAGGAGCCGTTCGCCGCGCTTTTCGAGGGCAACCCGGACGTCGCCGCGCTGCTCCGGCCTAATTCCCGGGAGGTGGCAGGCTTCCGTCCGCAGCTCGCGGTGAACTTCCACGGCGGTACCCGCAGCCTGTGGCTGACGGCGCTTTCCGGCGCCCGTTTTCGGGCCGGGTTCGGCCACTTCCAGTTCGCCTTCGCCTACAATGTGAAGATTCCCCGGGCGCAGGAGATCCTGGGGGTCGCCAGGAAGGTGCACACCGCCGAGCACCTGGCCTCGGCCATGTTCCACCTGGGCGCGCCGCACGGCGAGATCCCCGCGGCCAAGCTGTTTGTGGAAGAGCCGCTCGCGGTCCGCGCGCCCTACGCGGTCATTCATCCGGTGGCGTCGGCGCCGGAGAAGACCTGGCCCCCGGAGAGGTTCCTTGCCGTGGCCCGGCGGCTGCACATGGAATGCATCTTCATCGGAGGAGCCGATGACGACTTGGGAGCCTTCCGCGGATTTCGCACGCTGGCCGGCGCCCCGCTGGCCGAAATCAAACGTCTGCTGAAGGGCGCCACGCTGTTCATCGGCAACGACTCCGGACCGGCGCACATGGCGGCGGCGCTGGACGTGCCTGCGGTGGTGATCTTCGGGGCCTCGGATGCGGAGATCTGGGGGCCGTGGAAGGCCCCCGCCCGGACCCTGGTGGCGCACGGGCCGATCGCTTCGATTCTCGAGGAAGAGGTCCTGGAGGCCGTCGAGCGGCTGGAGGTGCCGGCGTGAGCGACCTGGGGCGCATCTTGCGGTTCGTCCGGCCCTACTGGCACGCCCTCATAGGTTCGGTGCTGCTGATGGCCTGCGCCGGCGCGGCGCATGCCACGGTGGCTCTGCTGCTGCGGCCGGTCTTCGACCGCGTGCTCAAGCCCGCCTCGGCCGACATGCCGGTGTTGCTGTTCAAAGTGCCCGGCTCGGGGCACGAGGTCTACCTCAACCAGATCACCCCGCCTTGGATCCACAACGTCTGGACCATGATCGCCTTCTGGATCCTGGCGGTCTTTCTGATCAAGGGCCTCAGCGATTTCTGCGGCAACTACCTGGTCAACTACGTGGGCCTTTCCGCCATCACCGATCTGCGGCAGCGGGTCTTCGACAAGGTGCTGCGGCAAGGCGCGCACTTCTTCGAGCTGCACTCGACCGGGCGGCTGATGTCCTCCATCATGAACGACATCGAGAAAGTGCAGGTGGCCACCTCGCACATGCTGGCCGACTGGCTGCGGCAGAGCTTCTCGGTGATCGGGCTGCTGTACGTGCTGGTGGCCCTGGACTGGCGCCTGGCCCTCATCAGCGTCACCTTGCTGCCTTGCGTGCTGTGGCCCACCGCGCGCATCGGCCTGCGCATCCGCCGCACCACGCGCCGCGCCCAGGACACCGCGGCGGAGCTGAACCAGATCCTGCAAGAGTCGCTCAGCGGCCACCAGGTAGTGAAGTCCTTCGGGGCCGAGCCGTTCGAGTCGCAGCGTTTCCGAACCGCCTCGCGGCGCCTGCGCGCGACCAACCTGCGCTACGTGGTCCAGCAGGCCATCGCCAGCCCGCTGATCGAGTTCTTCGGCGCTTTGACCATCGTGGGCCTGCTCACCTACGCCCGCGGCCAGATCAAGGCCGGGCAGATGACCGAGGGCGTCCTGATCAGCTTTGTCATCACCCTGCTGATGCTCTACGAGCCGGTCAAGCGGCTGACCGGGATCCACAACATTTTCCAGCAGGCGCGGGGCGCCGCGCAGAAAGTCTTCGAGTACCTGGACCGGCGCGAGGAGATCCGCAACCGGCCCGGCGCGCAGCGCCTCCAGGAGTTCCGGCAGTCCATCCTGTTCGATGACGTCACCTTCCGCTACCCCACTTCCCCCAACGGGTTCCTGCTGGAGGGGATCAAGTTGGAGGTCAAGGCCGGCGAGATCGTGGCCCTGGTAGGCCCCAGCGGCGCGGGCAAGACCACGCTGGCGAACCTGGTACCACGCTTCTACGATGTTACCGAGGGTGCGGTGCGCCTGGACGGCACCGATGTGCGCGATCTCGAATTGGCCTCGCTGCGCCGGCACATCGGCATAGTACCCCAGGACCCCTTCCTGTTCAACGACACGGTGGCCAACAACATCCGCTACGGGCGGCCCGAGGCGGACCCGGAGGCGGTGCGCGAGGCGGCGCGCAACGCCATGGCCGAGGAGTTCGTGCTCCAGTTCCCGGAGGGCTACGATGCGGTGGTGGGCGAGCGCGGGGTGAAGCTGAGCGGCGGGCAGCGCCAGCGCATCGCCATCGCCCGGGCGCTGCTCAAGAACGCGCCCATTCTCATCCTGGACGAAGCCACCTCGCACCTGGACACCGAGTCTGAGCGCCTGGTGCAAGGCGCACTGGCCAACCTGATGGCCGGCCGCACGGTGATCGTCATCGCGCACCGGCTGTCCACGGTGCGGCGGGCCGACAAGATCGTGGTGCTGGACCAGGGGCGGATAACCGAGGCCGGCACGCACGAGGCGCTGGTCAGCGGCGGCGGCATCTACCAGCGGTTGCACGAGCTCCAGTTCCTGGACGAGGAGCCCCCGGCGAACTCATGAGCGCGCGCAGCATGACCGGTTTCGCGCGAGCGCGCCAGGCCCTGGGGCCGGGCGAAATCACGGTTACCGTCCGCAGCGTGAACCATCGCTCCCTGGACCTGCACCTGCACTTGCCGCTCGAGCTGGAGCCCCTGGACGGCGCCGTGCGCGCGGCCGTCAAGCGGCGCGTGCGGCGCGGCCACGTGGAAGTGGAGGTGCGGCTGAGCGGCCTGGAGCGGGCCATCCCGGTAGCCGTCAACCACCGGCTCCTGGAGTCTTACCTCGAGGCTTTCCGCAGCGCCGCGGCGGCCTACGGCCTGACCGGCCAGCCGGACCTGAACGCGGCTCTGCGCATTCCGGGGATGTTCGAGGCCGCCGAGCCCGAACCCAATCCGGAGGTAGAGACCGCCGCGCTGGCCACCCTGGAACAAGCCCTCGGGGCTCTGGACGAGTTCCGCTGCCGGGAAGCCGCTGAGATCGTCGCCGAAATGCGCCGGTGGAACCAGGCCCTGAAGGAGGCCGTGGCCCGCATGGAGGAGATCCGCTCGCGCGCCGTGCCCGCCTTTGCGGCCCGCTTGAGCCAGCGCCTGGCGGACCTGCTGGCCGGAGTCCCTGTGGACCCGCAGCGGCTGGCCCAGGAAACCGCCTACCTGGCCGACCGCAGCGACGTCAGCGAGGAGCTCACCCGCCTGAGGGTCCATACCGCCAAGCTCGACGACCTGCTCCGCGAAGGCGAGGAGATCGGCAAGAAACTGGACTTTCTGCTCCAGGAAATGCAGCGCGAGACCAACACCATCCTGGGCAAGGTCGCCGGAGCGGCCGAGTTGGGCCTGGCCATCACCGAGCTGGCCCTGGCGGCCAAGTCGGAGATCGAGCGCATCCGGGAGCAGGCGGGGAACCTGGAGTGAGCGCGGACTGCGCCAGCGGGCCGCCATGCGGCGGAAGGGGATGGGTGGCGGCAAAAGGCAAGAGGCAAAAAGCAAAAGGATGACTCTGGTAGTGGTGATTTCGGCGGCCTCGGGGTCGGGGAAGTCCACGCTGCTCGAGCGGCTGCTGGCGGCGCATCCTGAGCTGCTGTTCTCGGTCTCGCACACCACGCGGGCGCCGCGGGGCCAGGAGCGGGGAGGCGAGGACTATCACTTCGTCTCCCGCGCGGAGTTCGAGGCGCGGCTGGCGGCCGGCGAATTCCTGGAGCACGCTCAAGTCTTCGGCTGCTACTACGGCACCCACCGCAGCGCCGTCGAGCGTGCCCGCGCCGAGGGCCGGGACCTGGTACTCGACATCGACGTGCAAGGTGCGCGACAATTGAAGAGCAAGCTCCCGGATGCGGTGACCATCTTCATCCTGGCCCCCTCGCGCGCCGAACTGGAAAGACGTTTGCGCGCCCGCTCGGAAGACACCGAGGAAGCCATCGAGCGGCGCTTGCGCGAGGCGGTCGGCGAGATCGCCCACTTGGCCGCCTACGACTACGTGATCGTCAACCGGGACGTGGACGAGTCGGTCAAGACGCTGGAGGCCATCTTGCTGGCCGAGCGGGTCCGCCGCAGCCGGATGGAGGAGGAGATTCGGCCGATCATCGAGAGCTTCCGCGAGAGCTGAGGGCATTGTTTGCTTATGGACCACACCCCACAGAGGAATAACGTCGTCGCGGCCATTCCCGACGATACCGAGCAGAGCGCCTACCGTTTCATCATCGTGGCCGCCAAGCGCGCGCGCCAGCTTCAGGGCGGCGCGCGACCCTTCCTGCCCACCACCTCGAAGAAGGCTACCGTGACGGCCATGGAAGAGGTGCGGCGCGGGCTGGTCAAGTACGAGGACGCTGCGGCCCAGCCGGCCACCGTGCCGGAGGAGACGTAGAGCCCAAGCCACAGGCTGGGGGAGACCCGTGAAGATCTTGCTGGGCGTGGGGGGCGGAATTGCGGCCTACAAGTCCGCCGAACTCGTCCGCGCGCTCGCCCAGCGCGGCTTCGAGGTCCAGGTGGTGATGACCAAGGCGGCCCAGGAGTTTGTCCGCCCGCTCACCTTCGCCGCGCTGACCGGCCGCAAGGTGATCACCGAGATGTTCCCCGTCCAGGCGGGCGGGGACACCCTGGCCAGCGCCGTCGAGCACATCGCCGTGGCCACCGAGAGCCGCCTGCTGGTAGTGGCGCCCGCCACCGCCGACCTGCTGGCCAAGTTCGCCCACGGGCTGGCGGACGATTTCCTGACCACGCTGTACCTGGCCTTCACCGGGCCCGTGGTGCTGGCTCCCTCCATGAACTCCAACATGTGGGCGCATCCCGCCACGCAGCAGAACCTCGAAGTGTTGCGCGGGCGCGGGCACCACGTCGTGGGGCCGGAAGAGGGAGAGCTGGCCTGCGGCATGGTGGGGCGGGGCCGGCTGGCGGAGCCTGACACGATCGCCGAGGCGGTCAGCGCCG
>CAZIRH010000153.1:0-10153 GCA_964541065.1 uncultured Solibacteraceae bacterium | reverse complement strand
CAGCTCGGCCTCGATCCGGTACTTGCCCGCTTTCTCGGGAGCCGTGTAGAGGACGCTGTCTTTCATCACGAATTGACCGGAGGCCCCCGCGAAAACGTTCCAGGCCGCCGATTTGCTCTCGTCGAAGAACTTCTCCTCGTCTTCGCCCTGGAAGGCGAAGGGCTTCGACAGCCAGCCGCCGTCCTGCTCCCGCACACGCACGCTTGCCCCGCTCCGCCGCAGCCGCAGTTTCTGGTCCCCGTCCCGGCCGTACGCCAGAACCTGAATGACCAGCGTCTCCAGGGGCCGCACCCGGCGGTCCGCCGGCTCGGTTCTCAGGGCGATCTCGGTCACCGGCAGCTTCTTACCAAGCTGGCCGAGTTGCTCGCCCAGTTTCTCCAGTTGCGCTGAAAGCGGAAGGCACCAGAGGACCGTCAACCACCACAATGTGCGCATGGCTGGTTGCGTTTTCACGTTGGCCTTTCCGGCCGCGCGCCCGCGCGCCCGCCCGCTTCATTCTAGCAGCGCCAGGGTGCGCAGCGAGAGCGGTTGCGGATGCCTGGGAAATGGGGTACTTTGGAGATGGGTGAGGTGCGAGAGTGGTTGAATCGGGCGGTCTCGAAAACCGTTGAGGTCTTACGGCCTCCGTGGGTTCGAATCCCACCCTCACCGCCAGCCTATTGGAAGTACACAACCTTGGCCGCCCAGTCGGCCTCCGCCACATCGCCACCCCCGGGGAAGGCCGGCAACTGCACCTCGCCGCGGGAGTCTGCCGTCAGGTTCGTGGCGCCCTGCCATTGCCCCGTCCGCGGGTTGAACCACGTGAAGCGGTAGGAAGCATTGGGCCTCCACCCCGCCGTCCGCGCGCGGCGTGCCTGGTTCTCGAAGTAGAAGAATCCCAGGTCCTTCTGCGGCGTGCGCATCAGGAACGCCCAGCCGTCCAGGCCGCGTTCGGGGCTGCCCACGGCCTTGCGCGGCATCAGATCGTCGGAAGCGAGCAGCAGGTCGCGATAGCGCGGTCCCTCCGAAAGCATGAAATCGCGCAACCCCTCCATGTAGCCGCCGGACTTGTACCGTAGGGCCTGCCAGAAGTATGGCCGCGCTCCCGGCGGTTCTGCATCCGTGGTGATGTCGTACGCGGCGGTGCCGTGCACATGGCCGGCCAGCGCTCCCGACAGGACAGATCCGTACATCTGCGCACGCGAGAAGTAGTTGTCGCGGTCCGAATCGGGCTCCGGCCGCTCGCCGGCCACCACGTTGTTCTGGTGCATCCAACCCGTGTAGTACGGTTCGAGGTTGCTCGCCGGATAGGGAGGCGTCAGGCGGAACAGCGTCTCGAGGGCCTCGTACATCCCGTGGTCGCGCGGCTTGTTCCCCGTACTGTGCATGGTGATCCAGGGGGCCTTCTCGCCGTGCCCGAAGGTCGTGTACGTGGAGTGGTCAATCAGGGAAGTGACCGGCTGGCCGAAGGGCATCGGGCCGTACTTGCGGAAATGATAGGTGAGCGCCTCGTTGAACTCGTCCGCCGTCAGACTGCAGTTCTTCAGGTATATGTCAAAGTGAATCTTACTGAAAATCAAGCTATATGCGCCGTAGCGAGCCACCATGTACTGCACGAAACGTGAGTAGGATTCATTGAAATTGAAGTAAGCTTTCCAGGGCGGGCAGTTGTCGCGCCGGACGGTTTCCAGCATGGCGACGAAGCCCTGATCATGGAGGTGCTTCAGCTTCCGGTCCAGGCTCTGAAAGTACTGCGGAACGATGCGATCGAAGTCTGCCAGCGCTTCGCGGTGGGCTACGATCTCGAACGGGCGGTAGCCGCGTTCGTCGTGCATCGCTTTGGCGGTGGGCTTGTCGCCGCGGACCATCACCCCGAACTCCTCCCAGGCATTTCGGTGGAACACGCCGTTCTTGTCCGAGAAAGTGGACGGATAGTGGTCGGAGGCCCAGGTGGGAAAGGCGGCGATCATGCTGACGGAATTGAAGCCCTGCCGCTTGCGCCAGGCCACCGCCTGCTGGAAAGTGACGCCTGGGCCGGGTTCATACTTCGGAGCCACCGGCTCGTCGGTCAGGGGCAGGCGCCAGGTGGATGCGCCCAGCCAGGTGTCCCCCACAAGGAAGAACGGCGTTCCATCGGCGTATTCGAGAGCATGGCCGTTGGAGGTGGAGCGCAGGAAGCCACGCCGGTTGGGATTCAGCCGCTTCTCCTCCTCCGTCCAGTCCTGGGCGGTGAAGGCCCCGGCCTTGCCATTCAGGCCCCGGTCGGCGGGCTGATTTGAGCCGCTCGTCCAACTCCACTTTCCCGGGGCTGTTGCCACCACCCGGACGCGGAAGACATCGCCGCCGTCCCAGAAACCGTAGACGCGGGCCGAGAACCTGGGGCCCCTCAGGTCCACCCAGCAAACCACGTCAACATATGGATTGGCATACTGCCGGGCGGCGCGCAGCTCGATTTCCTGCAACTCCCAGACGTGCGGTGCGGCCTGCGAGAGAAGCGCACCCCAGAAGACGAGGCAGGCGTTGGCAACGATGGATCGGGCCATGGCGATCATAGATTACCGCAATGCCACCTTGTCTGGCCGCCCTCTTCGAGCCATCTGATGCGCGATCATGACAGCATGGATGGCATGGCTGGGCATTGCAGGGCGGTGCGGCTGACACACGGGTGGTGGCTGGAGGCGGCGCCCGGCGTGCCCGAAGAGCTGCTCGACGAGTTTGTCCGGCCAGCCACGCGCGCCGTTCCCCCCGCGCTGGCGGCGCGCCTGAAACGCTGCCGGATCCGGCTGGTGGAACGGCTGGAAAGCCCGGATGAGACGTCGGAGTGGAGGGAAAGCGCGGGCGTGCTGGAGATCACGGTAGCCTGCGCGGGCGTCGAGGCGCACGACGTCGCCATGGAACTGCTGTTATGTGTGGGCCAGGCCCTGTGGGAGGTGCTGGACCCCGGCGAAGGCGCCACCTACCTGCTGCTGCTCTGCGAGGAGATCGAGGCCGCCGTGACGGGTGAGATCGACGAGCAAGCGCTGGAGGCGAAACGCCGGCTCATGAAGGGGTGCGCGGCGGCGCGCAGCCGGCGGGCCCTGGAACGCTACGCGCGGGCCTCCTTCGCCGGGACCGTGGCCGAGTACGTGCACTGCCTCTGGCACGACGTGACCGTGCGCACCGGCCCCGAGCACCTGCCCTCACCCTGGCTGCGCCGGCGCCTAGAGCTGCTGAGCCGCTGGTTTCCGCCGGGCCGCGGCTACCGGCTGTTCGCGCGCCGCCGGCGGTGAGGGCTTGCTTACTTCGCCAGCACCCGCGCCAGCTCGAGCAGCTTCATGCGGTCGAAGAAGGCGGGCGCGGTGGTGTGAAGAAGCCGCGAGCTTGAGCCGGTCAATGGCCTCCAGCGTCGCGGGCCGGATCGGTATAATGGCCTTGGAGTGGGTTGATGACCTACAAAGTCGCTCTTCGACGGAGTGAAGAAGGGGTCAGTGTCTGCTGTCCGGGGTTGCCGGGCTGTTGGTCTGAAGGCGCCACTGAGGAGGAAGCGCTGGCGAACATCCGCGACGCTATCAGCGAATACTTGGCCGCGGCGGCTGATCTGGCCACGGACGCTGAGATCCGCGAAGTGAGCGTGGCTGTCTGACCGTGGCAAGGCTGCCTGGCGTTCCACATCCTCAGGCGGTGCGGGCCTTGGAGAAGGTGGGCTTCCGCATCGCGCGCCAAGGCAGGCACATCGTCATGTCCGACGGCATCCGGATCCTCACTATCCCGCGCCGCAACCCCGTGAACGCCCACAGCACGGCCGGCATCGTCCGCGACGCCGGGCTCACGCCGGAGGAGTTTCGCAAGCTGCTCTGAGGCCCCGGTACTGCTGCCTTGGAGAACCGCCTACTTCGCCAGCACGCGCGCCAGCTCGAGCAGCTTCACGTCGAGCGGCTTCTTGCTCGCCACCACCACATCGAGTGGCGTCGCGGCGATCTCGCTCTTGATGAGGCCCACCAGCACGCCGTGCTCGCCGGCCGCCAGGCGGTCCACCGCCGCGGCGCCCAGCCGCGTGGCCAGCATGCGGTCGAAGAAGGTGGGCGCGCCGCCGCGCTGCACGTGCCCCAGGATGGTGACCCGCAGCTCGAAGCCCAGCCGCTCGCGCTGGTCGCGGAAGTAGTCGGCCAGCCGCTGGGCGTTGTAGCGGGCGCCTTCGGCGGCTACCACCAGGGCGTGCGGCTTGCCGCGCTCGTAGGCCCGGCGGATCTCCTCGGCGATGGCTTCCGGGTCGGCCTCCACCTCGGGGATGGTGATGGCCTCGGCTCCCCCGGCAATGCCCGCCATCAGCGCCGGGTAGCCGCAGTCGCGGCCCATCACCTCGACTACGAAAGCACGCTGGTGCGAGGAAGCCGTCACCTTGAGCCGGTCGATGGCCTCCAGGGCAATGTTGAGCGCCGTATCGACGCCGATGGTGATGTCGGAGCCGTACAGGTCGTTGTCGATGGTCGAGGCTACGCCCACCACCGGGAAGCCCAGCGCCCTCAGCGCCTGCGAGCCGGTCTGCGTGCCGTTCCCGCCGATGATGACGAGGCCCTCGATCCCCTGCTGGCCGAGCTGCCCGAGCGCCTGGGCGCGGCCCTCCGCCGTCCGGAACTCGGCCGAGCGCGCGCTGCCCAGGATGGTGCCGCCGCGCTGGATGATGCCGCCCACGTCGCGGGCGCCCAGGGGACAGAAATCGCCGGCGATCAGCCCCCGGTAGCCCCGCTGCACGCCGAACACCTCCCAGCCCCGCTCGAGGGCCGTGCGCACCACCGCGCGGATGGCCGCGTTCATCCCGGGGGCATCGCCCCCGCTGGTCAAAACGCCGATTCGTTTCATGTGCCTCCCCGAGTCACCGCCGCCTTCCTCACGGCCCGATGGCGGGCACCGGGTCCAGGATCAGCCGGGAGGCCAGTTCGTTGAGGGCGGCGGCGGTGTTCGATTCGGGTCGCGACAGGATCAGCGGCAGCCCCGTCTGGATGGCCGACCGGATCGCCTCCACGCCCGGAGGGATCATCCCGACCACCTCGCAGCCCAGCTCCGCGCGGATCTCGCGGGGCCCCAGCGGCGTGCCCCACAACCCGCGATTGACCGTCACCACACCAACCAGCGCCCGGCTGAGCCCCCAGGATTCCAGCAACTGCACGGCGGTCCTGGCGGCTTTCACGCACAAGGGTTCGGGCTCCAGTACCAGCCCGATGTAGTCGCAGCTTTGTGCCGCCACCCGAGTGGCCAGCGCGGCCCCGCAGGGCAGCTCGACGATGACGTAGTCCGCCTCGCCACGGGCGGCCTGGAGCATGGCTTTCGCGGATTCCGGCGGTATGTCCACAAACTCGCCCACCTGCTGCGGGCTGAACAGCACCCGCAATCCGGAAGGCAACTTGCACAGCCGGGCCACCAGCTCGACCTGAGTGATGCCGGCCGGGTCGAGTTCCAGCAGGTGGCGGAGATTCCCCGCGGGCGTGGTGTGCAACTGGTCGGACAAGCTGCCGCGGCAGGAGTGTAGTTCCAGCAGAGCCGCGGGCAGATTCCGGCGCGCTAGGGCGGTGGCCACGTTCAGGGCCACGGTGGTGGTTCCCACGCCCCCCTTGGCTCCCATCACGCCGATGACCTTGCCCGGCTTGGCGGCCGCCTTCTCGGCCAGGGCTTCCTGCCGCGCCATGGCATAGCGCAGGGCGCGCGCCAGTTGGGCGGCGTCCACCCGCCCCTTGACCAGGTAGTCCTGCGCCCCTTCGCGGACCGCCCTTTCGGCCAGCTCCTCGTCGTCGATCCCGGTCAGCACCACGATGGGCACCCGCGGCGCGCGCCCGCGCACCGCCGTGAAGGTCTCCAAACCGTCGCTGTCGGGCAGCCGGAGGTCCAGCAGAACGGCGTCGATGCCGCCCCGTTCCAGCCGCTCCAGCCCCTTGGAGAGCTGCGGCGCCAGCTCCACAGTGAAGTAGGGGTTGTCGGACTGCGCCAGGTACTCGCGCATCAGACGGGCATCCCCCGGGTGGTCTTCGATGAGGAGTACCTTCGCGAGTCGCTTCTCCACGCTCAGTCTCCCGGCGGGAGGTTGACCACCGTGCACCAGAAATCCCGGATCGAGCGGACCGTGGCCATGAACTGGTCGAGCCCGCTGCGCTTGGTGACGTAGCAGTTGGCGTTGAGCTCGTAACTCTTGCGGATGTCCTCCTCCTGGGCCGAGGTGGTCAGCACCACCACCGGGATGCACCGCAGTTGGGCGTCGCCCTTGATTTCGCGGAGCACCTCCAGGCCGTGCCTCCTGGGGAGGTTCAGATCCAGCATGATCAGGTCCGGACGCGGTGCGTCGCCGTAGGGTGATTGCCGGCGCAGGAAGGCCAGCGCCTCTGCGCCGTCCCGGACCACGCTCAGGCGGTGGGCCCCGTTGCCGTTCTTGAAGGCCTCCGCGATCAGCCGGACGTCGCCGGGGTTGTCCTCGACCACCAAGACCTCGACCGGCCTAGGAGATGCTGTCATGCTTCCCTCTCATATCGGCAGGAATGGTGAAGTGGAAAACGGCTCCGGCGCCCGGCTCGGATTCCACCCAAATCCGCCCGCCGTGGCCCTCCACGATGCGCTTCGCGATGGCCAGCCCGACGCCGGTGCCCGGGTACTGGCCTTCCGGGTGCACGCGCTCGAAGATCCGGAAAATGCGCTCGCACTCGGCTGCCTCGATCCCGATGCCGTTGTCGCGCACCGAAAACAGCCACTGGCCGGCCCGGCGCGCCGCGCCCACGTGGATGCGCGGGGCGGCCTGGCCCCGGAACTTGACGGCATTGCTGATCAGGTTCTGAAAGAGCTGGCCCAGTTGCCGGCCGTCGGCCATTACCGTCGGCAACCGCTCGCGGGTCAGGGTGGCCCCGGTCTCCTGTAAGGGCAGGTTCAGGTCGCGCAGGACGCTCTCCAGCACCGCGTTGGTGTCCGTGGGGCTCAGGGGACGCCCGCGACTGGTGACCCGGGAGTACTCGAGCAACGCCTGGATCAGCTCCTGCATGCGCCGGGCCCCGTCCACCAAGTAGCCGATGAACTCGCCGGCGTCCGCGTCCAGCTTGCCCCCGTAGCGCTCGGCCAGCAGTTCGGCGAAGTTACGCACCATGCGCAGCGGCTCTTGCAGGTCGTGCGAGACGATCGAGGCGAACTGCTCGAGGTCGGCGTTGGAGCGGGCCAGTTCCCGGGTCTGCTGAGCCAGGGCGATCTCCGCCTGCTTGCGCTCGTCGATGTCCTCGATGACCCCCTCGTAGTAGAGCAACCTGCCCTGGGAGTCCCGGATGGCGCGCGTGGTGTCTTTCACCCAGATGATGCTTCCGTCGGAGCGGCGCAGGCGCATTTCGAAATCGCGCAGGATGCCCTCACGCTCCAGGATGGCCTGGGCCTGTGCACGCTCGGCGGGATCCGGATAGAGGTCGGCCGCGTTCATCTTCAGCAGCGTCTCGATCTCGGCGTAGCCCAGCAGCCGCTGGAGCGAAGGGTTGGCCGCCAGGATCCGGCCCTCCGGAGTCGTGCGGTAAAGCCCCACGGGCACGCGCTCGAACAGGCTGTAGTACAGCGTGTCGGACGGCGGTTGGGGCGGCCGGGGCGGAGCCGGCGGCGCGGGCCTTTTCTTGGGCGTCCTGGGCTTCACCGGATGGCCTCCGCGGGGCGGCGGGTCCATGCAATTGTCATCCCACTTCGATTTGAAAGTCAATTCGGCGCTGTGTTACAGTCGTGGTCTTTGAGCTGTTTCCCGGGGATTGAATGCCAGAGGAGCAGACGCCACACGCCAAACCGCCCGCCGCTCCCAAGGTCCCGGCCGGGATGGCTGCCACCCCCTGGGATGACGAGCTCACGCGCAGCCTGGCGGAGCATTTTGGCGGCGACATCAGTGAGTTCTCCAGCTACCTGGGTCAGCAGTTCCTGGTGGCGCGACCCGAGGCGGTGATCCCGATTCTGGAGTTCCTCAAGCTGGAGGCGGATTTCGACTACCTGGTGGATGTGACGGCGGTGGACTATCCGCAGCGGGCGGAACGCTTCGATCTCGTCTACATCGTCTACAGCTTTGCGCGGAACCAGCGCACCCGCGTCAAGACGCGCATCGTGGACGGCTACGAGCCCGCCACCGCCGTGGGCGTGCACCTGACCGCCAACTGGCTGGAGCGCGAAGTCTTCGACATGTTCGGCGTCCGCTTCGCCCATCACCCGGACATGCGGCGCATCCTGCTGCCCGAGGACTGGCAGGGTCACCCCTTGCGCAAGGAGCACCCCCTCACGCGCCCCGACGCGCGCTGGGTCAAGGAGCACCTGGGGCTGGACAGCGAACCGTAGAGCCATGCCGGAGACCTTTCTCGACGCCACGGAACTGGTTATCAACATGGGGCCGCAGCACCCCGCCACCCATGGCGTCCTGCGCGCGATTCTGAAGCTGGACGGCGAGAAGGTCCTCGGCGCCGAATGCGTGATCGGCTACCTGCACCGGGGCGTCGAGAAGATCGGCGAGAACCGCACCTGGCAGCAGTTCGTGCCCTACGTGGACCGCATGGACTACTGCGCCGCGGTCTCCAACGGTCTGGGCTACTGCCTGGCGGTCGAGAAGCTGCTCAATCTGGAAGCGCCGCCGCGCGCCCAGGTCATTCGCGTCATCACCACCGAGTTGCAGCGCATCGCCAGCCACCTGATCTGGCTGGGCACGCACGCCCTGGACATCGGCGCGCAGACCCCGCTGTTCTACACCTTCCGCGAGCGCGAGGAAATCCTCAACATCTTCGAGAAATACTGCGGGGCGCGCCTGACCAATCACGCCTTCCGCATCGGCGGCCTCCAGTACGATCTCTACGACGGCTTCGAGCAGGAAGTGAAGGCCTTCTGCGACATGTTCCCCGCCAAGGTGGACGACTACGAGCAGTTGCTCACCGGCAACCGCATCTGGGTGGCGCGCACCAAGCGCGTGGGGGTCCTGAATGCGGAGGACTGCAAGCAGTACGGCGTCACCGGGCCCATGCTGCGCGCCGCCGGCGTGCGGTGGGACCTGCGCAAGGCGCAGCCTTATTCGGGCTACGAGCAGTACGATTTCGAGATTCCCACGGGCGAAAACGGCGACACCTTCGACCGGTACATGGTGCGCATGCAGGAGATGCGGCAGGCGCTGCGCATCGTCCAGCAGGCGGTCGAGCGCATCCCCGACGGGCCCATCATGGCCAAGGTGCCCAAGGTGATCAAGCCGCCGGTGGGCGAGGCCTACGTTTCCATCGAGGCGCCCAAGGGCGAGCTGGGCTACTTCGTGGTGAGCGACGGGGGCGCGCAGCCCTACCGCGTGCGGGTGCGGCCGCCCTCCTTCATCAACTTGCAGGCCCTGGACCGCATGGCGCGGGGCGCCCTGGTGGCCGACGTGGTGGCCATCATCGGCACCATTGACATCGTGCTGGGCGAGGTGGACCGCTAGGGAGGGGGCATGAAGAGGCTGCTCAGAAAGATCTTCCTGGTGGACCTGGTCGAGGGGCTGATGGTGACGTTCCGCTACCAGCAGCCCAAGCACATCTGCACGGAGCAATACCCGGCCGAGCGGCCCAAGGTGGCCGAGCGCTTCCGCGGCGCGCCGCGCTTGAACACCAACCCGGAGACCGGCGAGACGCTGTGCATCGCCTGCAACCTGTGCGCGCTGGCCTGCCCGGAGAAGCTGATCGTGGTGGGGAGCGAGCGCAACGAGCAGACCCGTCGCAAGGAACTGACTACGTTTACCTATGACCTGTCGCGGTGCATGTTCTGCGGGCTGTGCGAGGACGCCTGCCCCGTGGACGCGCTCGAACTGACCCAGGATTTCGAGCTGGCCGCCTACTCGCGCGAAGGCGCCATCTGGGACCGCCAACTGCTGGAGGAGGGACCGCGACCGACACGGTACAAGTACTGAACCGGTAGCCAACGACCATGTGGGTGGACACGCTGCTGTTTTACTTCTTCGCCCTGCTGACGCTGGCCGGCGCCGTGCTGACCGTCACCCGCCGCAACGCGGTGCATAGCGCCGTCGCGCTGATCACCTCGCTGGTGGGCGTGGCCGGGCTGTTCCTGCTCCAGCGCGCGGAGTTCCTGTTCGCCGTGCAGATCGTGCTCTACGTGGGCGGCATCATGGTCCTGTTCCTGTTCGTCATCATGCTGGTCAACCTGGACGAGGCCGCCCGCCAGCGGCAGTTCAGCCGGCAGT
>CAZIRH010000152.1:0-10153 GCA_964541065.1 uncultured Solibacteraceae bacterium | reverse complement strand
CCGGGCCCAGGGTGCCGGCTGGCCGCCGCATCCTATTGATTCTTAAGCGGATGTGGGCATTCCCAAAACGAACCACAAACGGACTTCACACTCCTAAATGTCCGGCATTTCCAGACGGATTATGAAAGAAATTTAATTGGCACAATGAGATACACCGGTGCTATAATGAGGGCAATTGCTATACACAGATAGCATCCTCGGCGACGAGGCCCAGCTCGTCGCCAGCCCCTCTGAGTGAAGCCCCGGGGCCCAGCCCGGGGCTTCAACCTTTTTGTGGCCGCGGGCGGCCAGCGCGCCAGCGAATGCTCACGTTGCGAACAGGGAATTGAAGTGCGCGAGGCTGCGGGCAGCTTGCTCCGGGCTTCCGCATTCCACCGAGAGGACGCCCTGGAAGCCGTGCCGGCGAATGATCGAGATCACCCGCGCCCAATCCACGACTCCGTCTCCGCAGGCGCATCCCACCGGAGTGCCGGTGACCTTCCCGCGCTCGGCCTCGGAGTGCTCGATGGAGATGTCTTTGGCGTGCATGTGGACCAGGCGGCTCCCCACGCGCTCCAGTCCCGCGTAGATGTCCTCGCCGGCCAGGTAGGCGTTGCCCGTGTCGTAGTTGATCCGCAGGAGCGGATGATCGAGCAGGGACGCGATCCGGAGCAGCCCTTCGGTGGTCTTCGAGATCTCCTGGTGCGGCTCGATCCCGATCGAGATGCCGTATTTCTCCGCGACCCGCAGCACGGCCTTCAGCGTGTACGTCATGATGGCCCACGCCTCGTCCATGCTCACCCAGGCCGGCCGGTAGCTCTCGTCGGTGTTGACCACCGGCGCGCCCAGCACGGCCGCAAACTGGATGGCCCGCTGCAAGTACATCACGCTGACCTCGGGCCGCATCAGCGGACAGTGGGCGCTCAAGGCCGAGGCCTTGAGACCGTGCCGATCCAGCAGATCCTTGATGAAGTGCGGGTCTTCTTCCATGGAGACGGAATGGTAGTATCCCGCTTCGCTCATCAGCTCGCGGCCCGTGTGGACCAGGGGCTCGACGTACTTGTATCCCATCTGCGCCGCCCACTCCAGCCCGACCGCGAAGGGCTTCTCGGACCGGCGCACAAACTCCAGGTTCAGACCGGCTTCGATGCTCATGCCGCGCTCCTGTGTTTCGCAGGAGCTGCCTCGACCGCAGCTCCCATCTTCGGAGAAAGCATACCGCAGCCGGGCTCTGGCCGCCCGGCTCTCCAAATGAGGCGGACCGGGTACGGGGCGATTTGTCAGCGTCCGGCGCCCCGAACAAACTGGATTGTGACCCCGTCCGGGTCGGTGATGGAAACGGCTGTCCGGCTGGTCTTGACCGCCAGTCCGCGGCTCCGCAGTTCAGCCGCCGCGCGCCGGAGGTCGGGGACGGCGAATGACAAGCCGGGCTTGGCCCGCTCGCCCGCCGGCCGGAGCTCGATTTCGTGGCCGGAGCCGCCCGCAACACGCAAACGGGCCGGAGCGCCGCGGCCGAGGGCTTCGAATCCCAGCTTGCCGGTGTAGAAGGCCCGCACTGCCGCCAGGTCACGAACGGGGAAGGCCGCCCCGACGAGCTGCTGCGAGACGCGCTGCGCTCCGAGGTGCTTGCCGCGATCTTCGGAGTGTCGCGAGCCCGGCAGGTACTGCGTATATTCGATCGTCGCCTCCTCGGGATCGTGGAGCGAGAACAACAGGTTTCCGGCGCCTCCCTTGCGGAAGGCCGATGGTTTCGCCTCGCGCTTGAGGTACTCGCCGTGGACGGCCTCCAGGGCGCTGGCTTCGTAGCACACGTGCATGAGCCCGATGGGCTGGGTATCCTCGGTGCGCGGGTAGAGCTCGATGAACTGGCGGTCGTTGACCTTGAAAAACGCCTCCCAGGTCTTCCCAGCCTTGGTGAATTCGAACGCCTGCTCGAAGCCCAGCTTGTGATAGAACGCGCGCCCGGCCTCAATGTCGGCGACGCGAAAGGCGACGTGCGCGATTCCGCTCAGGGCGGGGGACTGCGCCCAGGCGAGCGTCGCACAGAAGATCCCCGTCAGGAGCGTTCGGTTGACGAGCAAATCAGTGCACCTCATCCAGGACAATCATGCCGAAAGTCCCCTCTTGGCGCAAGCTCTGAGGCGGCTCTGCCAAAACGCTGCTTCAGTAGCGCGAGGGTCCCGTCTTGCCCGTCAGGGCAGTCCACAGCAGGTACACGCAGCCCAAACCCGCCGCAACCCAGGCCGCGTAGACACCCAACTGCGGCAACGCCGATTCGACGCCCGGCTGGGCCAGCACATAACTGAACGCCACGAGGGCGGCCACCACCAGCCCCGCGCAGCCTACCGTGTCCAGGATCAGCGACCGCACCCACCGCCGCCGCTCCACTTCGCTCTCCACACGCTCCAGGATGCGCTGCTCGAGATACGGCGAGGGCGCCAGGCCGGAAAGACTCTCGCCCAGTGCGGCGTCCAGCCGCTGCTGGGCTTGGAAGAACTCGCGGCACTCCGCGCAGCGTGCGAGGTGCGCCTCGACGGCGCGGCGCTGCTCGGCCGGGAGCCCGCCCTCGCAGTACTCCAGGATCAGTCCCTCATAGTCCGCGCACCACATGGCGTTGACTCCTCCATCATCGGGCCCCTGCGGCCGACGATCAAGGCCGCGGCCGCGGCTTTGGCGCGGTACCGGTGGCTCTTCACCGTCCCCAGGGGCAGGCCCAGCATCTCCGCGACCTCGTCGTAGGATCTGCCCTCCAGGTAGAAAAGCGCCAGGACCCGGCGGTACATTTCGGGCAGCCGGGCGAGCACCCGAGCCGCGTCCAGCTTGCCGTCAGGGGGCGCGGCGCCGCCGGACAGGCCGACCTCTTCCAGGGGCATCTCCCTCCGCAGCGCGTTCCGGCGAAGCTCGTCCAGGCAGGTGTTGCGGGCGATGGCGTACAGCCAGGTGGACAAGGCCGCGGTCCCGTCGTAGCGCGGCAGCGCCTTCCACACTTTCACAAAAGCCTCCTGAGTCGCTTCCTCGGCCAGGGTCCGGTTTCCCAGAATGGAATACGCCAGCCGGAAGACCTTGTTCTGGTATCGCTCCAACAACATCGTGAAGGCCGCGCGGCGGTCGTGGCGCAGCAAATCAGTGATCTCGCTGTCGCTCTGCCGCCCGGGCACAGTGCCTCTGCCTACTCTATACTCGCCGGGCGCCGAGAATGTTTCACACCGGCCGTGCAACATTTGCGCCCCGTCCGGAGTATCAAAGGCTGAGTCGATCATAGGAGATTGCCGATGGAAAGAGGAGTGTTTTTCCTGCTGGTGGCAGTGCTGCTGCTGGTTGCGGGCCGCGTGATGTGGGCCAGCTACCTGAACTACCGGAACCGGGTGATGTACCACCGTGAGCGCATGTTCGCGCTGGAAAAGGGCGTGGAGGTGCCCGCCATGCCACCGGGCCTGGCCGCGCCGCCCGCCGAGGGCTGGCTTTCCGCCCAGGCAGCGCCGGCGAGCCGGTCTGCGCACCTGTTTCGCGGCCTGGTCTGGCTGTTCCTGGGAATCGGCATCACGGTGTTCTTCGCCGGGATCTCGGCCACCTCCGTCAGGGAGCAAGTACCCATGTGGTTCTATTCCCAGCCGGCCGAGCAGAGGAAATACCCACCCCCGGTGGTTAGCCGGTACGAGGTCCCCATCGGCTGGGCGACGCTGGGCGTGATCCCGGCCTGTGTCGGCGTGGCGTATCTGATCTTCTACGGGATCGAGGGCCGCAAGCGTAGGGAGCAGCCGCCGGAGCAGGGCTAGCACTGCGCCGCTTGACCGCCGCCCCGCTCTTGGTATGATGTTCTACCGATTGCGAGGGCACTCGATGAGCGAGACCAAGTTTCGTCCCTACGTCCCCGAGAAGACCAGCATGACCGAGTTCACCGTCCGGGCTGTGCTGCTGGGCTTGATCATGACGGTGATTCTGGGCGCAGCCAACGCCTACCTGGGCCTGCGCGCCGGCATGACCATCGCCGCCACTTACCCGGCGGCGGTCATCGCCATGGCGGTGCTGCGGCTCTTGCGCGGCTCGATCCTGGAAGAGAACATGGCGCGAACGGTCGGCTCGATCGGCGAGTCGGTGGCCGCCGGCGCCATCTTCACCATCCCGGCCTTCGTCATCTCCGGGGCCTGGAAGACCTTCGACCCTGAGGTGGCCTACTGGAAGTCCACGGCCCTGATGCTGGTCGGCGGGGTGCTGGGCATCCTGTTTGTGGCCCTGCTCCGGCGGGTGATGGTCGAGGACCCCGAGTTGGGCTTTCCGGAATCAGTGGCCGCCTCGGAGATCCACAAAGCCGGGCAGCGCGGCAGCGGAGCCGCCAAGATCCTGTTCTCGAACATGGGCGTGGGGGGCGTGCTCTACCTGCTGGGCGCCTTCAAGCTGTTCGCCGCCAGCAAGTCCTTCCTGCTGGAAGCCGGCGAAGTGGGCAAGAGCCTGGTGCGCCTGGTGACCAAGGGTTACTCGCAGCCGGTGACCGTGGGCGGGGTGACGGCGGTTTCGGCGCCCAACATCAGCCCGGCGTATTTGGGCGTGGGCTACATCATCGGCCCGCGGCTGGCCGCGCTGAACTTCTCCGGCGGGGTGCTGGCCTGGGGCCTGCTGATTCCCCTGCTGGCCTACTTCCTGGGGCCGCAGCTTGCGCCCACGAACCCGGACTGGGAGAAGGTGAGCGACGCGGTGTGGAAATCCATCGTGCGGCCCATCGCGGTGGGCGGCATGCTGGTGGGCGCGAGCTTCACCCTGTTCCGCATGCGCAAGAGCCTGGCCAGCGGCATGCGGCGCGCCGTGGCCGATCTCAAGAAAAGCGCGCAGGCCCAGGCCAGCGTTTCCCGGCTGGACCGCGATCTGAGCGCCAAGACGGTCTTCATTGGCCTGGGCGCCACCCTGATTTGCATGGTGCTGCTGTACGGCTACTTCGCCGGAATGCTCTCCGGAGGCGTGGTGGCGGCGCTGGTGATGATCGTGCTGGGTTTCTTCTTCGCCGCGGTCTCGGGGAACCTGGTGGGGCTGATCGGCTCGTCGAACAACCCCATTTCCGGGCTGACGCTCTCGACGCTGATCGTGGCGGCGGTGCTGATGGTAGCCATCGGGGTCTCGGGCATCGGCGGCGTGGCGGCGGTGCTGGGCGTGGCGGCGGTGGTGTGCGTATCGTCGGCGGTGGCCGGGGAGATGCTCCAGGACCTCAAGGTGGGGCACATCCTGGGCGGCACGCCGCGCAGCATGCAGATCGGCGACATGCTGGGCGTGCTGTTCGCCAGCCTGCTGCTGTATTTCCCCCTGCTGGTGCTGCACCAGGGCAACATCAACGCCGGGGGCATCGGGTTCGGCGACAAAGAACTGTCCGCACCCCAGGCCGGTCTGATGGCCTCGCTGGCCCAGGGCATAGTAGGCGGCGGGATGCCCTGGCCGCTGATCGTGACGGGTATCCTGATGGGCTTCACGCTCATCATGGTGCAGGTGCGCAGTCCCATGCTGTTCGCGGTGGGCATGTACCTGCCGCTGGAGACCACCTCGGCCATCTTCATCGGCGGCGTCTTCCGCTGGATCACCGACACGCTGCGCGACCGGCGGGGCTTCAACGAGGCGCAGAAGGCGCGCGTCGAGAACGCGGGCATCCTGACGGCCTCGGGCATGATCGCCGGCGAGGCGCTCCTGGGCCTGGTGGTGGCCACGTTCAAGTTCTTCGAGTGGCCACTGCCGCAGATCTTCAAGGAGCCCTCGTACCTGGCGGGGCTGGTGGTGCTGGCGCTGATCGCCTTCCTGATGATCCGGGGCCCGCTGGCCCACGCCGGCCGGGCCGACGAACCCGCGCCGCCGACGGCCATGATGTAGGGTCCTGTCTCGCAAGTTCGTTGAACATGGGCACTACTGCGGCCGACAGGCTGAAGGCCTGTCCCACGAGGCAGCATTGTCAAGGTATCCGCGAGACAGGACACTGGGCGAAGGTTGCGTGACAGGCTACGCAATGTCTTGAAGCCCGCGACAGGCAACGCGGGACAGTGCACCCAAATACGTTTGCTTTGGGGGCACCGAAGCAGGCTGGACGACCCCGCCGTGCAATCAGCCACGACAGTCCTCGGAAGCGCCATAGGGCGCTTGTGCGCGGTCAACTCGTCGGCGTCGAGCACCACGTTCGGCTATGATGGTGCCGGGAGGGTGAACACGAGCAGCCAACTGACTGAGGGGCGGACGTACGAGTTCGACTACGCGTGCAACCTGGCGGGAGGGCTGGAGACGGTGACGTACCCGTACAGACGGACGTGAACCAGAAGGTTTATGATCGGAGATATGGCACAGCTCCACCTGAGCGAGGCTGAGGTGGTCAGGGACATCCAGGCCATCCTGGAAAAGGTCCGGCAAGGCGCCGAGGTGGTGGTGGAACACAACCACCAGCCCGTGGCCGTGCTGCGCCCCGCCGCTCCGCCCCGCCGAACCATCTCCGAGTGCATTGCGCTGGCCGAGCAGCGCGAGAGGGAGCGGGGCTACGCGGTCGCGCTCGACCCGGACTTCGCGGCCGACGTCGAGCAGATCATCCGTGACCGGCAGTCTTGGAACCCCCCAGCGTGGGACTGATCCTCGACACCAGCGCGATCGTCACCGCTGAGCGGCGCGGCCACAGCGTACCTGAGATCCTCGGGCAAGTGCGGGAGGCGTGGGGCGACACCGAGATTGGGCTGTCGGTAGTTACCATCGTCGAGCTGACGCATGGTATCCAACGCGCCAGACTTGAAGCCCAGCGTCAACGGCGCGAGGCCTTCGTCGCGGAACTGATGGCGACCTTGACTGTACATCCCATCACCGCCGAGATCGCCCAGCGTGCAGGCATTATCTCCGGCCAGGGGGCCGCGCGAGGTGTCAATCTGCCGTTTGAGGATCTGCTCATCGGCGCGACAGCTTTGCAGCTTGGCCTCGAAGTAGTGACGGAAGACGTCCGTCACTTCCAGATGATTCCGAACCTGGTGGTGAAGCAGCTCTGAGCGGCCGCTTTCCCGCCGTGGCGCGTCGTGCTGGGGCGGCGAAACGGCGCTCCGCCGGAACGCCGCGCACCAGACGCGGCTGGAGAACGAAGCTCGCACGCCGAAGGGGCAGACCATTCAGTAGGACAAGGGGGGCGGCAGTGGCCGTTGATCTCCTGCGGTTGCTCGCGAAGTTCAAAGCGATCAACGACTGTGAGTTCGAGACCATCACGTACAAGACGCATGTGCCTTCGGTGGCGCCGCAAGCGTATCTGAACGTGATCTTCAAGCCGGCGCCCCAGGCTCTTCGCGAGGCACGGGTCAGGCAGCTCAGAATGCCCGGCGCGCTTGCCGAGTTCTATGCTGCGTATAACGGCGCCGGCCTCTTCGTGGCCACTATTCGCATCTTCGGCCTTCTCCCCGACACGTACCGGATAGAGCGCACCGACTGGTTCCGGAAGCGCATCCCGCACGACATTCTCGACGTCCACCGAGAGTGCTCACGCCACCTGGAAGTCCGTGATCAACTGTGCTTTGCCGATTACAGCTACGACAAGTCGGCGGTTTGCATTGAAAGGGGATCGGGCCAGATCACCTGCTACTTTGGCGAGGATTTCGCCCGGATCCGCCAGACTTGGCCATCCTTCGAGGAGTGGATCACAAGCGAGATTGCGCGGCTGTCGTTTTGCCACGATGAGCGAGGTAACCGCCTGGTGGCTGAGGAGTTGCTGCTGCCCGGTCTGGAGCTGGGACCCGTCAACTGAGTGGTTTTGGGGGGCCAGGCGTCTCGGGGACAGGCTGGCAAAGACCCGCCGGACCCTGTGTAAGGAGCCAGCGCTGGCCGGACCGGAGCGCACGGGCACAGTTCATGACGGGCCGGCCGAGCTGCCAGATTCTCCAGTACAGACACCAGGGCGGACGGGCTGGCGACGGCACGCCATCCTTCGGTGCGGCTGTCGTCGATGTGCTGTGTTGCGGCACGGTCAGCGGGCAGCGCGGTTCCCTGGGAAATGCGGGTTTGAGTGTGCTGTCCCGGGTTTCTTCACACCTTCCAGTCGCGGTTTTCCGCGTTGACGAAGGTTTGCTCGCGCCCCTCGGCCGTGAGGTGCAGGATGGCGCTCAGGGGGGCCTCGGCGCCGCGCGCCGAGGTGAGCGGGCGGGTGGCCTGGATCAGGAGCAGCGTGCCGAAGGGCAGGGAATCCTGCCCGCCGTAGAGCCGCCGCAAGCGCCGATGGAAGGCGGCAACGAATTCGCCTGCGAACCGCGCCAGTTCTCGAACCGCCTTGTCGGGCTGGCGCGCCGCAGCCTCCGTGAAGGCGTGACCCTGTAGTCCCAGCCCGACCAGCGCGTTCACAAAGAAGGCGTCCGCCGCCAGCAGCCCATTGAGCAGCCGCGGCTGGCGCGCCACGTCCCCCAGAATCGCCGCCGCCTGATCCGGGGCGTAGAAGCGCGCCGTCCTGTGCTTGCCCAGCCCGATCAGGCAGGGACGCAGGCGCTCCAGGGCTAGGGTGAGCTGCCGCAGGGTGGAACGCCGGAGCAGCTTGGTGGTTCCGCAATCCATCAGGTCGTAGGCGAACTCGTACTTGGGTCTGCCGGGGAACGGCGGCATCGATTGGTAGACCAGTAGGGGCCAGGCCGCCAGCGGGTCGTCATAGCGGTCCGGGTCGCTGAAGTAGACATAAGGCAGCCACCGGCGAGTGGCCCTCTGCACAGCCACCGATACCGCGGCGTAGGTGGGGAAGAACTCAGGATCCCGCTCCCCGGGCGCCCTCAGCCAGGCGCGCACCGAGTCGCCAGGAACGGCCAGCGTCACCGCGACCTCGACCCCCTGGGGGACCGCGGCGCGGTGGGCTTCCAGCCACGGCTGGAACTGAGCGCTGAAGCCGTAGGCGCGCAACAGCTCCGTGAGGCCATCGTGCCAGTGCGTGAAGCGCCTGCGGTCGGTGAAGCTCAAGGTGAAGCTGGATGCTGGCTCGCCGCGCGCCGCGGCGAGCAGTCCGCCCAGGCCGGCGGTCAGACTCACATCATCGGGCATGGGGATTCGGAGGGGGAACAGCCAGAGCTGGTGTTCCCACCGATTATACGGGCGGTGGCGGGATTTCAAGCGGCCGGGCGGCGGCCGGCGGCTCACCGGCGCCCGGCTAACCACAACATGGAGCGGGAGTTGGGCGGCGAAGTGACTTTTTCGTCATTGCTGGTGACCGCCATTGGTACCATATGAGTCATGAATCGCAGAGCGTTCTTTTCCGCTGCCACGGTCGCGGCCTCTCTGGCGCGCGGCCAGACCGCCCCCCGCAAGGGGCGCCTCAAGCAGGGCGTGGCGCGCTGGTGCTTCGCCAAATGGAGCATCGAGGAACTGGCCAGGGAGTGCGCCCGGCTGGGCATGAAGGGCATCGACCTGATCGGGCCAGAGGACTGGCCAGTGGTTCAGAAGTTCGGGCTGGTGCCCTCGATGGTCACGGGCGGCGGCACCATCGCCGTCGGGCTGAATCGCAAGGAGAACCACGACAAGATCGAGCAGCAGATGCGCGAGAACATCGAGCGGGCCGCCGCCGCGGGCGTGCCCAACGTAATCACCTTCTCGGGCAACCGCCGCGGGCTGTCAGACGCGGAGGGGCTGGACAACTGCGTGCTCGGGCTCAACCGCGTCAAGGCCATCGCCGAGGACAAGGGGGTGACGATCTGCCTGGAGTTGCTCAACAGCAAGGTCAATCACAAGGACTACCAGTGCGACCACACGGCCTGGGGCGCGGAGATCATCAAGCGGGTCGGCTCGCCGCGGGTGAAGCTGCTCTATGACGTCTACCACATGCAGATCATGGAGGGCGACATCATCCGCACCATCCGCGACAACATCCAGTACATCGGGCACTTCCACACGGGCGGCAACCCGGGCCGCAATGAGATCGGTGAAACCCAGGAGCTGAACTATCGCGCCATCGCCCAGGCGGTGGCGGAGCTGAAGTTCACCGGCTTCTTCGTGCACGAGTTCGTCCCGACGGGCGATCCGCGCCGGGCGCTGGAGCAGGCGGTGGAGATCTGCGAGGTGTAGGGAAATTTCGGGGACAGAAAGCCGTGAAGGGCAGGCGAAACCGCCTGTCCCACACAGGAGTCACCACCCTTGAGCAGAGAAATGTAGAAACTCCAGTGCGGCGAACTTCAGTTCGCCGCCCTGCCACGCACTGGACCACCGGTAGTGGGCA
>CAZIRH010000151.1:0-10193 GCA_964541065.1 uncultured Solibacteraceae bacterium | reverse complement strand
TTTAGTTTTGTGAACTCGAAGGGCTATTTGGTGGAGTTCTTGCTAGAAATAGTAATAATGGGTGCGTTAATCGCTGTTCTGCTCCAGGTGTGGCGCTGGTCCTCCGCGGAGGCCAGCTTGCTGAAGCGGCGGCAGCCTGGTGCTGGTCCCTCAGCGGGAGATCGGACGGGATGACAGGCCCCATTCTCCTCCTCAACCAATTCTTCCCCCCTGATCGCGCGCCCACGGGGCAGTTGCTGGCGGATGTCGCGCGGCGTCTGGCCGCACAGGGGCACGCCGTGACGGTCATCTGCGGCCGCAACCGCTACCTGGCGGGCACGGAGGCCCGCGGCGACGATGAGGGAACCGGTCCGTGGCCCCAGGTCATTCGCCTGCCGGACCTGCGGTTCTCTTCCGGGGGCGTGGCCCGCCTGCTGTCGCACTTGTCCTACCTGGTTGGGGCGATGCTGTGCGCGCCGTGTGTGCGGCGGCCCGAGGTGGTGGTCAGCCTCACCAGCCCCCCGCTGCTCTGTGTGGTGGGCGCCGTCATCCAGCGCCTGCGCGGCGCGCGCCACTACCTCTGGGAGATGGACCTGTACCCGGACGTGGCTGTCGCCCTGGGCGTGCTGAAGCCCGGTTCGCCGTTCACCCGTCTGCTGTGTGCCTTGGCGAATAGCGTCCGCCGCCGCGCCGACGGCGTCATCGCCCTGGGGCCCTGCATGCGGGATCGCCTGCTCGCCCAGGGCATACCTCCCGAACGAATTCACGTGGTCGAGAACTGGGCCGACGGCGCTCTGATCCAGCCGCGGCCGTTCCCAGGCGAAATGGGGACTGGCTGGGCTGTCCACGGAGGGACAGCCGAGCCAGTCCCCACTTCGCCTCTCACGCTGCTTTACTCGGGCAACCTGGGCCGCCCCCACGAAGCGGACACCATCTGCGCCGCCATGCGCCGCCTGAACAACGACGCGCGCTTCCGGTTCGTCTTCGCCGGATTCGGGTCGCGGCGCCAGGCCGTCGAGGATTTCTGCCGCGCCCACGGCATCACGAACGTCTGCACGCTTCCGTTCCAGGAACGAGCGAATCTCGCCGGACACCTCGCGGCGTGTCATGTGGGACTGGTCACCCAGCATCCCGCCACGCTGGGCTCAATCGTTCCCAGCAAGATCTACGGCCTGATGGCCGCGGCGCGCCCCGTCATCTTCATAGGCCCGCGCGAGAGTACTCCCGCGCTCACCCTCGAGCGCTTCCACTGCGGCTGGCAAGTCGATCCTGGTGACGCAGGCGCCCTGGTCTCGTTGCTCGAGTTGCTGGCCGCCGACCCGGCGCTCCTCCGCGAGGCCGGCGCGCGCGCCCGCCAGGCCTTCCTCGAGCACTACGATCTTCCCGCCGGCGTCGCCCGCATCTGCTCCATCCTCGGCCTCGCCGCACCCGAGCCGCTCCCCGCCCGGCCCATCCCGGTCACCACCCCGGAGACTTTGCCCATCCCGGTCACCACCCCGGAGACTTTTTCCGCGCCGCGTTCCCAATGACTTCCGCACGCCCCTGCCGCGCCCCGCCCCTCGCCCTGCCGTACCCTGGAGGCGTAAGGTCGCCCGTGCGATTGGGTGGCCCGTGCGCAACGGTTCCGGAATCCGTCATCGTCATGTTGGTGTTTTCTGCGCCTTCAGGATCTCAGGCAGGGCAGTGCCACTGCTGTGGGACGCTCCATAGCGACCGTCCCGGGGTGAAAGAGGGCTTGCCGCGCCGAAAATAGGAGAAGAAGCGCGGGACAAGAGGAATCGATTCCTAAGCAGAGATTTGGAGGTTGTCGCTCAGTCAATTCGTTCGGTACAGAGCCTGGTTGAACCGCTGTAAGCCCTGGTCGATCGGGGCCAAAAGGCCGGATCGGGTTCCTTCTTCCGGGTTGGCCCGTTAAAGCCGCCTTCAGTCTTCTCACACCCCGTTGGGTGTCTCGCCGGTCGGGACACCCAACGCGGACGATGCCCTCACATGCGAACCATTCCCACAACCGTGGCTCTGCGCCCCGCTGGTCGAGGTGCTCGCGCGCTCCCTCCAGGCCCCCCGCGCGCGGCGGGAAGCCGCGGCCACCCGTATTAGTGCAACTCCGCCTGAGTAGCCTTCACCAGCGTGTTCCCGGTCAGGGTCACAAAGTAGACGCTGGAAGCCTCGGCCGCGCCGGCATTGTTGTCCACCGTGATGCCGCTGGTGCCTCCCGTGGCCGCCAGGATTACACTGTTGACGTTCCCGGAGGTCGGGAACGCGGTGGTGATGTCCAAACTCCGGATGCAGCCCGTAGTTACCGCGGTCGAACAGCGGTTCGATACTCCCACGAACAGAAAGTCCTTCCCCAGTCCCGAGTTGTAGAACTCCGTCAGCGGAGAGCTGCTTATGCCTGAGGTGCCCGAGCCCGTGGTCGTCAGGAGAAGCGGCCCGTCCGCCGTCGTACTCCTCAGCTTCCACCCAGCATCGAAACCAATGCGATACAGTGCCGGCCGGAGGCTGGTCGAGTTGTCGTTTCCGACGGCGTACAGATAGGCGCCGCCCAAAGTGCCCGTGTAATAGGCGTTATTGAGATCGGGAGCGAATGACGTTGGGGCGGAGTTCCGGAGGCCGATGGTCACCACCACCCGGCTGCCCGAGCTCAGCTCCGTGTCGGCCTGTCCGACTACGGTAGAGCCTGAGGATGTGGAGCGGCGGGTGCCGTGTGCGTAGATCTTCTGGTTGGTGCTGTCCACGATCACCGGGCGAGCGCAGCCGTCCGTGCCCGACACAATGGCCCACGCCGTCCCGGACATCGCCACCGGCGTCACCGAATCATCGACGAAGTGCACGTGCCCGTCGAAGGCCTTGAAGAAGACGTGCCTGGTGACCGAATCGAATACCGGCGTGGATATGAGCCTGCCGCTGTGAATAACCGGCCATCCCCCGGTGGTTAGTTCGGCCGGAGTACCATTGAACACCCCGGTGAACTTGCGCAGCCTGCCGTCCGTGGTGAGGCCGGTGGTGACATAGGCGACATCTCTCAGGTAGTCCACGAAAACCGCAGTCGTAGAGCCTTCCCCCAAGGGCAGTCTCGTGTCCACGGCCGTGTTCCCGACGCCCGGTACGGCGGGTGCCCCGGGGCCGGTCCCGTTGCCCGGGCCGGTCGCGTAAGTCAGAACATGGAAGTACGAGGAGGCGGCGTTGTTCTCGATAAACGCCACTTTCCTCCCATCCAGGGAGAGCACCGGCGAAGCGTATACCGATCCGGAACCCACGTTGTACGCAAAGATCACGTTCGGTCCGCTGTATCCGGCGCAATAGCCTTTGCCAGTGGCGTTGGTGTAGAGCCGGTTCAGCCCGATGATGTTCGCCTGGGTGGATGAGCCCGGCGTGTTGACGCCGGTCACCAGGAAGTCCGCGGTGCAGTCTGGGGGCTGCGCCACGTTGAACACATACTTCGCCGGGTACGTATTCTGCGGCCCCAGGCTGCCCCCCAGGGGCAGGGTCCAGTCCCGGCGGTTGGGCACGACGGGAAGAGCGGCCATGGTCGGCGCTGCCGGGATCGCCGCGGCCTGGGACGCCAGCATGACCTGGCGCCACCACTGCCGCCAATAGCGGGGATCGCGCTGGATGTCGATCAACACGGAGAAAGACTTCGACTGGGGAAAGATGACGTACCTGTCGGTCCAGTCGGACAGCAAGCTCACGGGAATGGGCTTCACGCCCTGACCGGTCAGCCCGAGAACGGCGACCACCACGAGGAGGGCGACGACGATGCCTTTCATGCTCACCTCACAACTGCGTCAAAGCGCATCCCCGCCCCGCCCCCCGGGCACATCTGGCACAAGGCTCACAGTGTAGTACAAAACACCGCTCCGCTGTCAAGTGGGCTGTACAGCCTGGCCGTGCTTGGGCTATAATGCTGAGACAGGCCAGAAGATGAACGAGCGACAACCAGAACAGCCCGATCCGCAGGCAGGCGCGCAGGCGAAGAAGAAGCCCTACCAGAAGCCGGAATTCCGCTGCGAGCGCGTGTTCGAGACCCTGGCGCTCGCCTGCGGGAAGATCGACACCACCCAGGGGCAGTGCAAGTTCAACCGCAAGACCTCGTGACCCGAGAGCGGGTGCCAGTGCTTGATCCGGCGGGTGTGCGCGAGGCCCTCGAGCGCGATCTCGCCGTGGAGGTCCTGGCGGCCTGCGGCCAGCTTCGCTTGACCGCGCAAGGGGCCAGCATGATCCCGGCCGTGTGGCCCGGAGACACGCTGCTGGTGCAGCGGGCGGACGCCGGCCAGGTCTCGCCGGGAGACATCGTCCTGTGCCGCTGGGCGGGCGGCCTGCGGGCCCACCGGCTGCGCGCGAAGGCGGGAAGCGGCGATGACACGAGCCTGGTGACGCGCGGTGACGCCATGTCCGAGAACGATCCGCCGGTGCCGGCTATTGACCTGCTCGGCCGGGTCAGCGCCGTCGTCTCGGGCCAGAACTACAGGCTTCCCCGCCCGCGCCTGAGCTTGGGCGAACGGGTGATCGCGCTGCTGGCGCGGCGTTCGGCGCGGGCCACCCGCCTCCTGCTCCGCGCTCGCTCCGTGGCGGCCGCCCTTCCCGCCGGGAGGGGAGCCTGCCTCCCGTAACGCCCCCTGCCGTGGAGGTGACTCTCAACATCGGCGATCTGCCCATCAGCCTACAGACGGCGGACTCCCGCTTCGCGGACATGTTGCTCGAGCGCTACGCCGGCTTCGTCACGGCTGGCGTGCAGCCCGCCGTCGAGTTCGACGTGGAACTGGTGCCTCCGGAGGCGGCGTCCCCGAATGATGACCTCGAGGTGACCGCCGCCGCCGGCCGCTGGTCGCTCCAGCGGGGGGACTTCCGGGCGGAGTTCGATCTGGCCGCCCGTCGGGGGCACATCCGGCAGTCGGCCAACCCCTACTCCATCGACTCGGTGCTGCGCATCGTGCATACGCTGCTGCTGGCGGGCACGGGCGGCTTTCTGGTGCACGCCGCGAGCGTCCTGCGCAACGGCAGGGCCTTTCTGTTCGCGGGCCAGTCGGGCGCGGGCAAGACGACCATCACCCGCCTGGCGCCGGACGACGTCACGGTACTCACCGACGAGGTCTCTTACATCCGCCGGCGGCCCGAGGGCTACCGCTGCTACGGCACACCCTTCAGCGGCGAGCTGGCGACGGCGGGAGCGAACGCCTCGGCCCCGGTGGCCGCACTGTTCGTGCTGGAGAAGGGACCCCGCAACCGGAGCGAGCCGATGGGCGCCCCCGAAGCGGCCCAAGCCTTGCTCCGCAACATCCTGTTCTTTGCCCAGGACGGCGGTCTGGTCCAGCGGCTGTTCGAGTCGGCGTGCGAATTCGTTGCCCGGGTCCCGGTGCGGCGGCTCGTGTTCACGCCGGGCCCGGAGGTTTGGGAGATGATCCGGTGACCGCCCGCTACATCGCCCAGAGCGCGAACGTCGCGGCCCGCCTGCTGGGCGACGAGATGATCCTCATGTCCACCCGCGACTCGATCTTGTTCACCCTGAGCCCGGTGGCCACCGAGATCTGGCTGGCGGCGGACGGCCGCACGCCGCTCCAGGAGATCGTCGAGCGCAGGGTGTGCGCCCGCTTCGAGGTCACGCCGGAGGCGGCCCTGCGCGATGCCGAGGCGTTCGTCGAGGAACTGGTCCGGCGCGGCGTCCTGCTGGTCTCCGATCAGCCCATCGCCGACGCCGGTTGAGGCCGCGGTGAACTCACTGCTCGAAGAAGTCTGCGGGAAGGCCCTGGCGCTGGGCGTGCCCCTGAGCGCCCAACTGGACCTCACCTACCGCTGCAACCAGCGTTGCGTCCACTGCTACCTGGTGCGCGAGGACCGCCCGGAGATGACCGCCGCAGAGATCCGGGGCGTCCTCGAGCAACTGGCCCAGGCCGGGACCCTCTTCCTCTGCCTCAGCGGCGGCGAGGTCCTGCTGCGCGAGGACTTCTTCGAGATCCTGGCGCACGCCCGCGCGCTGCGGTTCAACCTGCGGCTGAAAACCAACGGGACGCTGCTGGGGCCGGCGGAGGCGCGGCGCATTCGCGAGCTGGGAGTCGGGCAGGTGCACGTCAGCGTCTACTCGCACCGGCCCGCGGTGCACGACGGCATCACCCGCCTGCCGGGCTCGCTGGAGGGGTCGCTGGCGGCCATCCGGCGCCTGACCTCCGAGGGCGTCACGACGGGCGTCGCCTTCATCCTGATGCGCGGGAACGTGAGCGACTGCGACGCCGTGCGGGCCCTGGCGGCGGACTGCGGCGCCGGCTTCAGCCTCGACCCCACCATCACCCCCAGGCTGGACGGCGATGCCTCCCCCACGGCGTTGGGCGCTCCCGCCACGGCTCTGCCGGACTTGCTCGGCCGCCTTGGGGAAGAGTACGCGGTCCGTCCGTCCGGGCCGGAGCTGGGCCATAGCGTGCCGTGCGCCGCCGGGCACACCGCATGCTACATCTCACCCTACGGGGACGTGTTCCCCTGCGTGCAGTTCCCGCTGCTGTGCGGCAACGTGCTCCGGCAGACGTTCGCGGACATCTGGCGCCACTCCGAGGCGCTGGCCCGGATCCGCCGCATCAGCCTGAGCGACCTGCCGGTGTGCCGCGGCTGCCCCTACCTGGCTGGTTGTACCCGCTGCCCGGGCCTGGCGTACATGCAGGGCGACCCGCACGGGCCTTCCCCGCTGGACTGCGGCAAGGCCCGGGCACTGGCCGCGGCGGGCTGAGAAGCCCACCATCCGCGCTGGGCCGGACCACCGGCAGCCCTCAAGTGTGACTACAGCGCCGGAGGTCTGCATTAAAAAAGCCTAACCTTTTGTAGTTGCATATTGACTAACATGTGAGGTGCTGTCATTATTGTCTAGCTAGGGTGCTAGTGAGCGGTGGTAGAGGGAGGAAAAGCGAGTTATGGATCTCAGATACTTATTTCCCCGCAAGGTTCGTACCGGCGGTCTGCTGCTTGGCTCCGCCGCGCTTCTGGCCGTCGCCTGGTGGGGCATGGCTAAGGCTCAGCCGGCGCCGCAATCGCGCGCGCCCTACGCCCTGATCGAGGACTGGAGCCACCGGTACCTGATTTTCACCGACCGGGCGCCCCGGGTGCTCTCTTTCGGCCCGCAGCAGAACGCGCGGGTGTGGCTGGCGTGGCTGCGCCGCGCCGCCATGCTGTCGCCCAAGCCGTCGGTGTCGTCGGTGTCGTCCGTGCCGACCATAACCCCGCGCAAACGGGCGGGTTTCAAGGTCGATTGGAATGTGGATTTGGTCAGGGCGCTCAGCCAGCCCGCTGGCTCCGGCGTGGCGCACAACATGTACCCGGCCAAGTACAGCTTCAATGTGCTGGCCCCACCGCACTGCACGAACGACTTTGTGGTGTTTCCCATCAATCAGGCGCCGAGCACCATCCAGGCCAATATCGCAGCCTTCAACCAGCTCTACCGGGCGCCCACGGGTTATGACCCTGGCATGTGCGGCAACGGCGAACCCGGCGCAATGTGGGCCTACCGGGTCGGCTCCGGCCCGGTCAGAACCTCGCCAGTTCTGTCCCTGACTGGAAGCAAGGTCGCCTTCGTCGAGCACAGAAACGGCAGCGGGTCCTACTTTCACGTCCTGACCTGGCAGTCGGGTCAAGGAACCACGTTCAACCCGGTACTGCCCGCCAACGGCTCCCTCAAGTCGGTGCAGTACAGCGCGAGCGCGAACACCCGCTCGTCGCCTTTCGTGGACTACGATGCCGACACGGCTTACGTGGGCGCCGACAACGGTGTCCTCTACAAGATCGGCCCCGTTTTCGGAGGGGGGGACCCCGCCGTGCTGGCCTCGGTCACGGTCAACGCCGGCCTGCAGTTGACCGCGCCGGTGCTGGATTCCACCACGGGCATCGTTTTCGTGTCCGATAGCAGGGACATCTGGGCCTACGACACGAGCCTCACTTACAAGGGCCAGGTCACGATCTCCGCCCCGGGCGGGATCACCGATCCCCTCATGGTGGACGCGTCGAACCGGTACGTGTACGCTGTCAGCAGCAGCAGTGGCCCGAACGCGGTTGCCATACAGGCCGAGTACGTGTACGGGTCCGGGAACTTGTCCTTCCAGAACGTGATCTCAGCCCGCATTGGCTCGGCTACGGGGAATCCTGTCCACATGGGGGCATTGGATGAGGCCTACTACGCCACCGGACCGAGCACCGGGTCGCTCTGGGTGTGCGGCAATCAAGGCAGTGGGAAGGCCACTCTGCCCGGCCTTTACAGGTTCACCTTCTTCAGTGGCGGCATGATGAATCCCACCCCTGCGCTGAATAACAACCCGAACATCAACACCGTGGCCGGCCAATGCTCGCCGCTGACCTCGTTCTACAATCGCAACGTCCAGCGGCAGAGCCCGCCTCCCACCGGCACGGAGTTCCTGTTCCTGGGGTACACCAACAACAAGATCGAACTCTGGGACATCACCAAGCCCAACTCGATCTTCACCTCGACCACACCGGCGACGCCGTGCGCGACCAGCTTCCCCACTACCCAGCTTGCGTGCTATCAGCAAGTCGCCAGCACCACCGGCGGCACCAGCGGCATCGTGGTGGACAACGCGAGCACCGCGAGCCAGGCGGCCAGCATCTACTTCGGCAGCCTGGGCCTATGTGGCAGCAACCGGCAGTGCGCCGCCAAGATGACGCAACTGACGCTGGAGTAGAGGATCGGAGGCCACATGAGTACCGGCCAACCCAGCCGATCTGGCGCGTCCCTGCCGGCCCGGCCCTGGCCCGAGCCGCCGGCACGCCGTCCTTATCAGAAGCCGGACTTTCGCCACGAGCGGGCCTTCGAGACCACGGCGCTGGGCTGCGGCAAGATACAGGATACGCAGTTACAGTGCCGCCAGGTCCGGAAGGCCTCGTAGCCTTGCCCTCCGGGGCTGCGCCGCTGCGCGACCCTCGACTCCGTGCCTGCCGTCTGCCGTAAGTGGTCCCCGCCCTGGGGCTTGCGCGCGATGCCCAGGGTTGGTTTACATGGAAGGTGAGTTTTGCGGCAACGCTCATGGCAGGCGACTCCCATCCCGTGAGGGCCAGGCTGCGGCGGGCGGCGGCGCAGGTGCGCCACCTGCCGCGCGCGCTCGGGCTGGTGTGGGCGGCGGCGCGGGGCTGGACGTCCGCCTGGGCCGTACTGCTCATCGGGCAGGGCCTGCTGCCGGTGGCCACCGTGTGGGTCATCCGCCCGCTGGTGGACGGCGTGGTGGCCGCGGTGCGTGCCGGCGGGGAGTGGCAGAGCGTGCGCCCGGTGCTGTGGCTGGCGGTGCTGGTGGCCGGGCTGATGTTGCTGGGCGAGGCGCTGCGCGCGGCCGCGGGCTGGGTCCGCTCCCACCAGGCGGAGCTGGTCCAGGACTACATCAACGGCCTGATCCACCGCCAGTCGGTGGCCGCGGACCTGGCTTTCTACGACTCGCCGGACTTCTACGACCACCTCCACCGGGCGCGCGTCGAGGCTTCCTACCGTCCGGTCGCGTTGCTGGAGAGCCTGGGCAGCCTGCTCCAGAACGGCCTCACGCTGGCGGCGATGCTACTGGTGCTGGCGCCCTTTGGGGTCTGGGTGCCGGCCGCTCTGCTGGCGAGCACGCTGCCGGCGTTGTGGGTCGTGCTGCGGTTCGCCGAGCGTCAGCACCAGTGGCGCCTGCGAACCACCGCCGACGAGCGCCGCACCTGGTATTACGACTGGCTGCTCACCGCGCGCGAGAGCGCCCAGGAGGTGCGCCTGTTCGAGCTCGGCGAGCGCTTCCAAAGCGCTTACCGCGGCCTGCGAAAGCGCCTGCGCGCCGGGCGTCTGGCTCTGGTCCGAGACCAGAGCCTCTGGGAGCTGGCCGCCGGGCTCTTCGCGCTCGGCATCACGGGCGCTGCGCTGGCGTGGATGGTGTGGCGGGCGGCCCGAGGCGAGGTCAGCCTGGGCGGGCTGGCGCAGTTCTATCAGGCCTTCCAGCAGGGTCTGCGGCTGACGCAGTCGCTGCTGGAGAACGCGGGCCAGCTTTACTCGAACAGCCTCTTCCTCGGCAATCTGTTCGAGTTTCTGGCGCTCGAATCTCAGGTGGTCGATCCTCCCTCGCCTCAGCCCGCGCCGCGGACTCTGCAAGGCGGGATTCGCTTCCACCGTGTAACCTTCGCATACCCCGGCAGCGACCGCCCCGTGCTCCGCAATTTCAGCCTGAGCCTCCCGGCCGGGCGAGTGGCGGCCATTGTAGGTCCGAACGGCG
>CAZIRH010000150.1:0-10320 GCA_964541065.1 uncultured Solibacteraceae bacterium | reverse complement strand
AATCGCGCGGCGCCTGGCCACGCAGGAAGCCGGCGTAGCTGCGCCCGACGCGCTTGGGATCGCGCGGCGCGGCCACGCCCAGGTAGTCGAGGATGGTGGGGAAGAAGTCGTAAGCCGAAACCATCGCTGGCAGCACCTGCCCGCCGCGGATCTTACCCGGGTGGTTCCAGATCAGCGGCACGCGGATGGATTCCTCGTACATGTTGAACGGCCAGGTGCCGTTGCCCTTGCCCCAGACGCCGTGATGGCCGGCGTTCCAACCCTGGTCTGCGGTGAAGACCACCAGCGTGTCCTTGCGCAACCCCAGTTCCTCGAGTCGGGCCAGAATCCGCCCCACGTTGGCATCCGCCCCGGTGATGAGCGCGGAGTACGCATGCATGCTGGCCCGATTGCCGTGGTGCCGCTTCAGCTCCGGGTTCTGCCAGGGGTGCACGGGAGTTCTGGGGAAACAGAGGAACTGCGCGTCGTTGTACCACTGGCGGTATTTCTCGGGCTGGTAGTCGTAAGGCGTGTGGGGCGCGTAGAAAGGCACGTAGAGGAAGAAGGGGCGCTCCCGGTTCTTCTCGATGAACTCCAGGGCGAAATCGCCCACCAGGTCGGCCTTGAAGCCGGTGGTTTTGACCTGGGCGCCATTGCGGACGAAGACCGGGTCCCGGTAGGTTCCTCCGCCGCCGGGGACGGTGCTCCAGTAGGTGAACCCGCGTTGCGGATGCTCGTCGTCGCCCATGTGCCACTTGCCGGAGAGGCCCAGGGTGTAGCCGCTCCGGGCCAGAACTTCCGTGAACGTGGGGTGGCCGTCCAGGAAGGCTCGCGAACGCTCGCCGAAGCTATCGACCGGCCGCAGCCAATCCTGCACGCCATGGATCGAGGGGATGCGCCCGGTGAGGTAGGTCATGCGGCTGGGCGAGCAGACCGGCGTGCAGGCATAGGCGCGGGTGAAGCGCGCGCCCCCCTCCGCCAGCCGGTCCAGGTTGGGGGTGTGCATCTCCTTGCAGCCGTACGCCCCCAAGGCCCAGGCGCCGTGGTCGTCGGTCATGAAGAAGACCACGTTGGTCCTGCGGCGCGCGAGGGTACGCGCCACCAGCGGCGCGGCCAGGACCTCCCGCCGGGTGAGACACATAGCGAGACGATTCTACTACGGCAAGCTGCGCGGAGACGCAGCGGCTGTTTCCGCGGATCCGGGGATAGCTACTTTTGGGGTATAATAGCTACGTGGTCACCGTGGCGAGCAAAGAGCTCAAGAACCGGCTGGGCAAGTACCTCAGTATTGTCCGAAGCGGCGAGCCGGTCCGGGTCACGGATCGGGGAAAGCCGGTGGCTTGCATCCTGCCCGTCGGCACGCCAGAGGAGGAACAGACTGCCGTACTGCTTTCCGCGCTCGTGGCGAAAGGCAGTGTCACCCTGGGCAGCGGTGAGCTGGCCGGTCGGAGGAAGCCGGCTGTCCTCACGCCCGGCAAGTCCATCGCGGAGATGATCGCGGAGGATCGGCGGTAGTGCTCTATCTGGACAGCTCGGCGTTGGCCAAGCTCTACGTCGCCGAGCCCGGCACTGAAGACGCGAGGGCGCTGGTCGAAGCCTACCGGGCCCGTCTTTTCGCCAGCGCAGTGACCTGGGCGGAGGTGCAGTCCGCGCTGGCGCGTTGCTGGCGGGAACGGCGGATCTCGCACGCGCAATACCAACTCCAGCAGCGAGGCTTTGCCGCTGATTGGAGCATGTTGCACGCGGTCAACCTCAGCCTGCCGGTACTCGCGCCCGCCGAGCACCTGATCGAGCTGTACGCCCTCCGGGCCTACGACGCCATCCAGCTCTGCTCGGCCCTCTGGCTGGGCCGCCCAGTGTTCACCTGCTTCGACGAGCGCCTGCGCCGCGCCGCCGCAGCCGAGGGGCTGCCAGTGGCACCGTAGATCGAGCCGCCGGGACGCCCGCCTTCCTAGAACTCCACGCGCAGGCCGAACTGAATCCAGCGGCTGCCGTCCACGCGGTTGGGCGGCGTGTACTGGGTGGTGATGACGCCGAAGGCCCCCCGGTTGTTCAGGTCCAGGCTGGGGTTGGCGTAGTCCACCTTGTTGAAGATATTGAAGAACTCGAAGCTGAAGCGGGCGGCGATCCGCTCGGTGATGTGGGTCCGCTTGCCCAGCGAGGTGTCCAGGTTCCAGCGTGACGGCCCCCGCACCGGGTTGGCGCGCCCGGCGCGCCCGTCGCGGCTGATCTCGACGCGGCGGAAGCTGTTGTAGACCTGCTCGGGGTTGGCGTAGAGGTTCAGCCCGGTTCCCCGGTTGGCGGGGTCGCTGTTGGTTCCGGTACCGCCAGAGCCGGTAGCACCACGGCGCACGTCGTTGCCGAAGGTGGAGGGTTTCACCGTGGGGATGGCGCCGGAGTTGAAGCCCAGGTACAGGGCGCCGCCCCAGACCTGGCTGCCCTGGACCACCACCAGCGCATCGCCGCTGCGGGCGGTGAAGATGCCCGACACCTCCCAGCCGTTGATCAACTGCTTCAGCACCGGCAAATCCGTCCGGAAGGGGAGCGCGTACAACCCGTACCCGTTGAACATGTGCGTGATGTCGAAAGTGGAAGGCCCGTATTCGGCGTTCTGGTCGAAGCTGTTGGGCGCCTGGTTGGCGGCGTTCTGGTACGCGCCGTACTGGTCGAGCGATTTCGACCAGGTGTAGTTCAGCTCATACTGGAAGCCTCGCGAGAAACGCTTCCGCAACGTCGCCAGCAGGGCGTTGTAGTTGGACCGGCCGTTGCTGGTCTTCATCAGCATCATCTGCGACATGTAGTTATTGAACGGCGTGAGGCCATTTCGCATGCGCTCCTGGTCCAGCGTTGAGAAGAGCGCGTTCACGTTGCCGGTGATGAAGTTGCTCCGGCCATTCGCCACCATGTACGTGGTCCCGCCGGGGACGTTGTTCTCAAACCAGGGCTGGTTGGCGGCGGCGCCGCCCTGGCGGAGAGCGATGGCCACGTTGTCGAAGGCTTGCGCGAAGCTCTGCCCCGAGGCCTTGTCCACATGCGTGTAAGGCGCCTGCAACAGGTTCACGCTCTGCTGCAACCTTCGGGCGAACCGGCCGGCGTACGCCAGTTCCACGATCATGTCGCCTTTGAGTTCCCGCTGGATGCTGAAGTCCACCGAGTGGTGGCGGCCCTGCTTGAGCGAGGGATCCACCTGGAAGGACAGCACCTCCGGGAAGGTCACCAGGCGGCCGCCGATCATGCCCCAGGCCGGTGAGACGGGCACAGTTTGCTCTGGCACGGTCGGGCGCGGGATAGTGCCGTCGATGCCCACGCGGAAGAGCTTGGCCGCATGGTTGGCGCTGGCGGCGTCGCAGCCGGCGCCGCCTGCGCCAGTGGCGTTGCAGGCCGGCAAGGTGACGTTGAGTGTCTGGGCGAAGCCGATGCCGAGCGACGGAACGATCACGCTCGACACCGTGTTCAGCCGGTCGTACATCAGGGCGTAACCGCTCCGCACCACCGTCCTCCGGTCGCTCAGCAGCCGGCCCAGCCAGCCCTCCTTGAAGGATGGGTTCCAGGCGGCGCCGGCGCGCGGCCCAAAGTTTCCCCAGTCGATATCGAATACCGGCTGGCCCTTGGCCGACTGGATGGGGAGGAAAGCGAAATTGGGGTTGTAGATGTCGCCCTTGAGAGCGGCGGCCTTGCGCGCCGCCAGGTGTTCGTCGGCGGTGACGATCTTCCCGCTGGCAGCGTCGATCTGCAAGGTATAGCGGCCCAGGCGCTCGACGGGCGGCGTCTGCCAGCCGTAGTTCAGGCCATAATTCAGCGTCAGCGCGGGCGTGACGCGCCACACATCCTGGAAGTAGAACTCCGGAGCCCGGATCCCCTTGGTGTCGGACTCCAGCATCTCGCCGAAGGGCAGCGGCTTGAAGTTGCCGTCGCGCACGGCCAGCACACTGATGTTGTCGATAATGCCGGTCACGCCGGCAAAGAGGCGGTTCCACAGTTGCACGTCGCCGGTTTGCAGGCAACCGGTGGTCCGCCCGCCGCCGCACACCGGCGGCGCCACCGAAGCCGGCAGGGTCACGGAGCCGAGTGCGCCGTCGATCTGGGCCACCAGGAAGCCGAGTGAGCCCACCACCTTGTCGTCGCGGCGGTGCAGCGTGGGCAGATCGCGGATGTGGGCGCCGAACTGCACGGTATGCTTGTTGCGGATCCAGGTCAGGTCGGCATTCCACTGATAGACGCGGGCATCGTTCTGCTGCTTGCGGACCAACTGCGTGTCCACGTCGAAGGGTTCCGACAGCACGCTCTGGGCGCCCCCGCGGGCCCCGACATCGAGCGCGATCGGCCCATCGGGCGTGCTGGCCCCGGGGATGCCCAGGATAGCGGCGGAGGCGTTGGGGCGCAGCACGTCGAGGCCGGTGCGGTTGCGCACGCGGCCGAAGCGGAACTCCGCGGTCAGGTTGGGCCGGAACATCCCACTCAGCCCGACGGTCTCCATGTTCTGCCGCGTGGGAGTGCTGCGGATGCTGGCCACGTTTCCGCCCCGGATGTCCAGCGCGGCGTTGCTTTGGTTCAGTTCCCGAAAGTAGCGGATGGAAGCCTCCAGACGCCAGTTATCCGTCAGGCTCTGGTCCATGCGCGCCAGGTAGAACCCGCTGTTGACGGGGTAGGAGACGGTGCTGGTGAAGCCCATGGTGTTCAGGCCGTCGCCCAGGCTGGGGTCGTTGCCCGCCGGCATGTACTTCCACAAATCGGCGATGGCGGGGCTCAAGCCCAGGCCCCGCGGATCGCAGCGCTCCGTGCCCCCGGCTCCGCAGGCCGTCGAGGTCGCCAGCGGGTAGGAGTTGACGTTGCCCGCGGCATCGCGGAAGCGCAGAATACCCTGGCGCAGGCTGTCCGTGGGCACGTTGCGGGACACCGTGCCCGAGCGCGGGAAGCGCCGGCCATCGTAGTTGAGGAACCAGAAGGTCTTGTCCTTCCAGGCCGGCCCCCCAACCCGGAAACCGAAGCGGTTGTCCTTCACCTCCGGCTTCTTGATGCGGGTGCGGTTGTTGGTCCAGTTGTTAGCGTTCAGGTTGTCGTTCTGGTGGTACCAGAAGGCCGCCCCGTGCAGATCGTTGGTGCCGCGCCGGCTGATCAGAGAGACCTGGCCGCCCGCGCCGCGTCCAAAGGAGGCATTGGGGTTGGCCACCGCCACCCGGTATTCGGATACACCCTCAACCCCCATGTACATGTAGGTGCCGAGGCCGCCGACCGACTGGTTGGTGACTTCGATGCCATCCAGCGAGAAGGTGCTCTGATCGTAGCGCGTCCCGGTGACTTCCCCGGCTGGCGTGGCCCCCGGCTGGAGCGGCAGCAGCTCATTGACTTGCCGGGTGAAGGTCGGCAGGACAGAAACGGAGGTCGCCGACAGGACGTTTCCCACCGTGGAATCCACCGTCTGCAACTCGACCTGCGCCTGCGACGTCACCTCGATCACCTCGGAAGTCTGGCCGATTTCCAGGGTTGCGTCCTGGACGTAGCTCTTGGCGACCTGCACCCTGAGCCCGCCCACGCTGGACACGCGGAAGCCCCGCGCGGTGATCTTCAGTTGATACTCGCCGGGGCTGACGTTGGCGAAAAGGAACTGCCCGGCGGCACTGGTGGTTTGCTTGAACGCCGTACCTGTCCGGGTCTCCGTGAGCTCGACGGCGGCGCCGGGGACGGCCGCCCCGCTCGGGTCGGTGACCGTGCCCGTGACCAGACTGGTGGTGGAGGTTTGTCCGCATAGCGGCAGCAAGCCGAGGGACAGTACAAGGATGGCAGCGCCTAACAGTCTCATACCCTAACCCTTTCCCCCAGGCAGCCTGTCTGGAACTGGACTCGTGAGCCTGGGCGCCGGTTCCGCAGGCCCGTGGGGATTGGGGATAGAACACACCCACCGGACGGGCGTTGGCAAGACACAAAGTGGGAGTTTGTAGGAACTTCGTGGCGTGGGGCTCCGGGCGGGCCAGGGGGCGCCTGCCGCCGGCCCGGCGACGCGGGCACCCTATGGTGGGGAACCCGACCTCAGAGCGATTCGAGCAGACAGCGCCGGGTGACCCCCTTGTGCTGCGCCACAGCGCGGAGGATCGCGCTCAGAGTCCCGACCCGCAGCGGATCATGCAGTGGTACCGCAAGGCGCTGGTGGGAGGGTTCGGTTGTCTCAAGCACCGCGTGGCTGCCAACTTGGTGGACCTTCACGTAGCCCCAGTCCCGGCAAAGAACGGTCACCAAGTCGGCGCCGCTTAGGTCCCGCGGGAGCTTCATGCCAGGGCCAACATCTCGTCGCGGACCAGGTGGAGCCGGATGCGGCTGGGAGCCGGACGGTCGTAGTAGAACGCCGCGACGGCTTCCCGCACGTTGGCCTTCAGTTCCTCCCAGGAGTCACCCTGGGTGAAGATGTTCTCGGTCAGGCACTCGGCCGCGTAGCCGCCATCGGCCTCCTGGCTGATCTCGAAAAGGAGCTCGTTCACAACTACTATCTAAGCGCAGGCGCGGCGGGCGGCGCAATCCGACCGGGCTTCCCCAGGAACTTATAATGGGGAAATGCCCTCGGTGGGCCCGATGAACGCGGCGCCCGAAGTGTTGGCCCGCTACGAGCCGGTCATCGGCCTGGAAGTACACGTGCAACTGGCCACGCGCACGAAAATCTTCTGCGGCTGCCCCACCAGCTTCGGCGCGCCCCCCAACACCAACGTCTGCCCGGTGTGCCTGGGCCTGCCCGGGCCGCTGCCGGTGCTGAACCGGGCCGCGGTCGAGATGGCCATCAGGGCGGCGCTGGCGCTCAACTGCGAAGTTCGCCCGTTCTCCCGCTTCGCCCGTAAGAACTACTTCTACCCGGACCTGCCTAAGGGCTACCAGATCAGCCAGTACGACCAGCCGCTGGCCGAGCACGGCTGGATCGAAATCGAGGTGGACGGCGCCGCCAAGCGCATCGGCGTGACCCGCGTCCACCTCGAAGACGACGCCGGCAAGAGCCTTCACGAAGGTTTTCGAGACTCCGACCGCCACACGTATGTGGACCTGAACCGCTGCGGCACGCCGCTGATCGAGATCGTCACCGACCCCGACATGCGCTCGTCGGACGAGGCCTACGCCTTCCTGACCGAGCTCAAGCTGCTGATGCAGTTCGTCGAAGTCTCCAGTTGCGACATGGAGAAGGGCCATCTGCGTTGCGATGCCAACGTCTCGGTGCGGCTCCAGGGCGCGGAGAAGCTCGGCACCAAGGCGGAAGTCAAGAACCTGAACTCGTTCCGATTCCTGAAGGCGGCGCTCGACTACGAGATCGCCCGCCAGGTGGCCGTCCTGGAGAGCGGCGGCGCCATCCACCAGGAGACGCGCCTGTACGACCCGGACACCGGGGAGACCGTGGGCATGCGCTCGAAGGAGCACGCCCACGACTACCGCTACTTCCCGGAGCCCGACCTGCTGCCGCTGCGCATCAGCGAGGAGTGGCGCGAGCGGATCCGGCGTGCGATGCCGGAGTTGCCGCCGGCCAGGCGGGCGCGCTTCGTCCACGACTATGGCCTGCGCGAGTATGACGCCCACGTGCTCACCGCCAGCCGCGAGCTCAGCGACTACTACGAGCAGGCGGCCGCCGCCGCGGGCGACCCGCGCGCCGCGGCCAACTGGGTGATGGGCGATCTGGCCGGGGCGCTCAAGGCCGAGGGCAAGGAGATCACCGCGTGCCCCGTCCGCCCCGAGCGGCTGGGCGAACTGCTCACCCTCATCGCCGGCGGAGAGATCAGCGGCAAGCTGGCGAAGGAGATCTTCGCGAAGATGTTCGCCACCGGGGAACCGCCGCGCGCCATCATGGAGCGCGAGGGGCTGCGCCAGATCAGCGACACGGCAGCGCTGGGCCAAGTCATCGACGAGGTTGTGGCGGCCAACCCCAAGCAGGTCGAGCAGTACAGGGCCGGCAAGACCGCCGTGCTCGGCTTCCTGGTGGGCCAGGTGATGAAAGCCACCCGCGGCCAGGCCAATCCAGCCACGGTCAACCAGCTCCTTAGGGAAAGGCTGGGATAAGCCCCCGCACCAAGATTTCTGTTGCGGCTGCGCACGGCTTGCGGCATAGTGGGAGTGGGAACTGATCCCATGTAGAGCGCACCGTAGGCGGGTCTGACCGAAGCTCCCCCCGGGGCGCGCTCGAGGTGGCCGATGGGCCCGGACGTTGAGCGATGGCGGACTTGCTGTTCTTCACGGAGCTCCTGGGGCTCAAGGTGTACGGCCTCAAGGGCCGGCGCATCGGGCGCATCGCGGACGCCGCCCTGGTTCCGCTGATCCATCCGGTCCGCGTGGATCGCTACCTGGTGGGTGGCGGCTGGGCCTGGCTCACCGTCCGCTACGATCAGATCCGCTCCATCTCGCTAGACGGCCTCCACCTGCGCGACGAAGTCCTCACCCCCTACCACGAGGACGAGTACATGCTGCGGATCGCCCGCGACCTGCTCGACCAGCAGATCATAGACGTCAACGGGCGCAAGGTGGTGCGGGTCAACGACGTCACCTTCGAGGTCCGCCAGGAGAACGGCTGCGACGTGCTGGCGGTGCTGGAGGTGGACATCGGCGTGCGGAGCATGCTGCGGCGGCTGCTTCAGGGGTCCGTGCCGCGCCCCTGGATCCGCCGGCTCCAGGCCCCCATCACGCCGAACTCCATTCGCTGGGAGTTCTGCAACATCGTCGAGCCGGACCCGCAGCGCCGCTTGCGGCTGAACATCTCCAACGAAAGGCTGGAGAGCATGCACCCGGCCGACCTGGCCGACATCGTCGAGGAACTGAGCCCCGACGAGCGCGAGGCCATCTTCGAGACCATCGACAGCGAGGCGGCCGCCGACGCGCTTTCCGAGGTGGATCCCAAGACCCAGGCCAGCATCCTGGAGTCCCTGGAAACTGAGAAAGCCGCCGACATCGTCGAGGAGATGGCTCCGGACGAGGCCGCCGACGCGCTGGCCGAACTCGAGCAGGAGACCTCCGAAGAGATCCTCGAGGAAATGGAGACCGAGCCCAAGACCGAGGTGCAGGAGCTACTGGAGTTCGAAGAGGACACGGCCGGCGGCATGATGACCACCGAGTACGTGTCCCTGCGCGACGGCGCCACGGTGGCCGATGCCGTCGAGGCGCTGAAGGGCAACGAGGACCTGCTCGAGACCCTGAACACGCTGTTCCTGATCGACGCCGAGGGCCGCCTGGCCGGGGCCGTGCCGCTGGCGCGCCTGTTTGTGGCCGCGGGCGCCACGCCGCTCCGCCAACTGGCCGCCGAAACGCTCATCCAGGCGCCGGTGGACCTCAAGCAGGACCGCGTCACCGAGTTGTTCGACAAGTACAACCTGCTGACCCTTCCCGTGCTGGACGAGGAGGGGAAGCTGGCCGGGGTGATTACCGCCGACGACATAATTTCGGTGTTGAGGCAGAAATGAGCGACTCCTCCGATGCTGAAGCGGATCCGACTTCACATCGCCGTGTTCTTCACCGTCATCGGGCCGGGCTTCATCACCGCGATGGTGGACAACGACGCCGGCGGTATCCTCACCTACTCCCAGGCCGGCGCTAGGTACGGCTACCTCCCGCTGTGGACCCTGCTGCCCATCGCCATCCTGCTGGTGGTCACCCAGGAGATGAACTCGCGCATGGGCGCGGTCACCGGCAAGGGCCTCTCCGACCTGATCCGCGAGGAGTTCGGCCTGCGGGTGACCTTTGCCGTGATGACCCTGCTGGTGTTCACCAACCTGACCAACATCATGGCCAACTTCGCCGGCGTCGCCGGCTCTCTGGAGCTGTTCCGGGTGAGCCGCTACATCTCGGTGCCCATCGCGGCGGCGGCGGTGTGGCTCCTGGTGGTCAAAGGCACCTACCGCGGCGTCGAGAAGATCTTCCTGGGCGCCTGCGTGGTGTACGTGGCCTACATCCTCTCCGCACTCCTGATCGAGCCTAACTGGCGGGAGGCGGCTATGGCCAGCGTCCAGCCGGTGCTGATGCTCGACCCGGCCTACATCGCCATGGTGATCGGCATGGTGGGCACCTCCATCGCCCCGTGGATGCAGTTCTACTTGCAGGCGGCGGTGGTTGAGAAAGGCATCACCGAGCGCGACTACGCCGAATCGCGCATCGAGGTCATCGTCGGGTGCATCGCCATGACGGTGATCGCCTTCTTCATCGTGGTGGCCTGCGCCGGGGCGATCTGGGCGCACGGCCCCCAAGACATCCACGATCCGGCCACGGCGGCGCAGGCGCTGCGCCCCTTCGGCAAGTACGCTTCCCTGCTGTTCAGCGCGGGACTCTTCAACGCTTCGCTGTTCGCGGCCTCGATCCTGCCGCTCTCGACCGCCTACTCGGTCTGCGAGG
>CAZIRH010000149.1:0-10340 GCA_964541065.1 uncultured Solibacteraceae bacterium | reverse complement strand
ACAGACCTTCCCGGAGCCCCCGGAGAACATACTCTCTCCGCCGAGGGGCGCTGTGGATTCAGTTCCCGTTCAGGAACCACCGGTGGATCTGCAAGCGGAGCCGGCCGCCTCATCCATGGCCAGCCCGGCTGCGCCAGCGGCGGAGTTGGTGTCCAGCTTCGCGACGCCCTGGGCAATGGTTACCAGTGTGGCGCAGGCGCACCCGGAGGGTACCGTCTGGGGGGCCGGGAAGCTCCAGGCACTTGAGGCGCAGGGCAGCCGGCGCGACACCACACTGGCCTTTGCGGCGCGCTTGACCGAACGCAGCGCAGCCCAACCCCGGCATGAGCTCCTGGCGGCCCTGGCCGCCCCCGAAGCGCAAGCACACCTCATGGAAGGACTGGGCAGCGAGCCGAGGCCGGCGCCGGAAACCACGCCCGAAACCGCGGAAGCAGCCGAGCCCGCGACACTGGAAGTCGAAGCCGCCAGACCGGCGCAGCCGCGCTCGCCGCTGCCGCTGCGGCCTCCCGAGGCCGGCGCCGATCAACCGGTGCCCGCTTCCGAGCAGGGTGCATCTCGAAAAGGCGTCCAGGCCGCCGTGCAGACTGGAGACCAGCGCCCTGAAAACCCTGCCGAGGTCCGGCCGCCGCGGGCCGCTGTTCCCGAGCGCAAAGAACCGCTGTCCGGAACGCGGGATCCACGCGCAGGCTCCGAGCAGGCATCGCTGGCGAGCCGCGTTCTAACCCCACCAGCGGCCACGCCGGCGCCGGTCCGGGGCCAGGTGGAGAATCCGTCGCCTGCGCAGCCGGTTCCCAGAGCATTGTGGAGCGAGCCCACGGGACCATCCGCAGCCCCTCAGCCTCTCCCGAAGCCGGAGACCTTGCATGAGCTCTCGGTAGTGATCCCGGGCAGGGCGGTGGAGGGTGGGCACCCCGACCCGGTGGAAGTCAGTGTGGCGGAACGCGCGGGCGAGGTGAGAGTGGCCGTGCACACCAAAGACGCCGAGCTCGCTCAATCCCTGCGCGGGCAGTTGGGAGAACTTGTCCAGCGCCTGGAACAGACCGGCTACCAGACGGAAACCTGGCGACCGGCCGAACCCGGCCTGGAGACTGCCCGCAGCCAGGACCTGCGCCGGGACCGCGACAGCGGCAGCCCGGACACCGGACACCGCCAGGATGCGGACGGGCAGCCGCCGCGCCAGCACCGCCGCCCACCCCAGGAGCACAGCCCCTGGGCCCAGACCTTGACGGCCCCGGCGGTGGGAGCCGGGTCCGCACCAATCTCAGTCGATCAGGAGCATGTTCTATGAGCACAAACATTGGCGCTCTGACGTCAACCACTGACACCGCCTCAGCAACATCGTCAGGGAACCAGACCACGAGCCCCGTAAACTCGGCAACCGACGTCCTGTCGCAGAAGGAAACCTTCCTGAAGCTGCTGGTGGCGCAGATCAAGAATCAGAACCCGCTGGATCCCGCCGACGGAATCGAGTTTCTCTCCCAACTGGCGCAGTTCAGCCAACTCGAGCAGATGTTGGCGATGCGCACGGAGCTCGAGGCCATACGCAAGGGCCTGGAACAGAAGCCAGCCGGCGAGGGTGCCACGGCGGATCCAAACTCAACCAAAGGAGCGTAAGAAGGATGTTTACCTCGTTTTCGACCGCGCTCTCGGCACTGAGCGCTCATTCCACCGCCGTGGACGTGGTGGGCAACAACCTGGCCAACCTGAACACGCCTGGCTACAAGGCCAGCGTGGTATCCTTCCGCGACCTGGTGACGCAGTCGCTGGGCGCCGGGCTGGGCGAGACCCAGGTGGGTTTCGGAACGGGCCGGCCGTTCACCATGCGGCAGTTCACGCAAGGCGCCACCCAGTCCAGCAGCGGTCTGCTGGACGCCGCCATACAGGGCGACGGTTTCTTTGTGGTCCGCGACTCGGGCGGCGGCCTGCTGATGACCCGGGCGGGTAACTTCAACGTGGATGCCTCCGGTCATCTGCTGACGCTCACGGGAGAGAAAGTCCAGGGCTGGACAGAGAATAGCAGCGGCACCGTGAACACGAACATGGCCATCGGCGACATCACGGTTCCAGTGGGCACGTTGAAGGCGCCCATCCCCACCGGCAAGTTCTCTATCGACCTCAATCTCAACGCCGCGGCGGTGGAGGGGACGACCGACGGCACGTTCAGCTCGCCCATCGAGATCGTCGATTCGCTGGGCGCCACCCACGTGCTGACCATCACGTTCACCAAGTCCGCCACCGCGAACACCTGGGACTACTCGGTGACCATTCCCGGGGCGGACGTCGGATCCACCGACCCCTTTTCGGAACTGGCCACCGGGAGCGTCGAGTTCGACGAAAACGGCAGGCTGTCTTCGCCGGCCTCCACCGATCCCACGGTGGACATCGCCATCACCGGGCTGGCCAACGGCGCGGCGGATCAGGACCTGGCCTGGGAGCTGTACAACGCGGCCGGGGCGGCCCGCCTCACCCAGTACACGCAACCCTCGGCCGTGTCCGCCAACGCCCAGAACGGCTCGACGGCGGCCTCGCTGATCCGCGTCGGGCTGGCCGACGGAGGCCGGGTCCTGGCCCAGTTCTCCAACGGCACACAGCGCGTCGTCGGCCAGTTGGCGCTGGCCTCCATCCGCAACCCGGAATCGCTGATCGCGGTGGGCAACAACGCCTTTCAGTTGAGCGCGCGGACGGCCCTGCCCGCCATCGGCCTGCCGGAAACCGGCGGCCGCGGCAAGATCATCGGTGGCGCCCTGGAGTACTCGACGGTGGACATCGCCCGCGAGTTCACCAACCTGATCGTCTACCAGCGCGGCTACCAGGCCAACTCGCGCGTGGTGGTGGCGGTGGACGAGCTCAGCCAGGAAACCATCAACCTGAAGCGCTAGGCCTGGCCCTATGACACCCGCCGAAGAAATCGCCCACGTGGCCACCGTGCGGGTCGCCGTCGAAGCGGAACTGGACCGCAAGATCATGACCGTGCGCGAAATCCTCGCGCTGGAGGACGGCGGCGTGGTCTGGCTGACGCGCTCGGCGGGAGAGAACCTCGACGTCTACGTGGGCGGCGCGTTGTTCGGCTTCGGCGAGAGCGTGATCATCGAGAACGCCATGGGCGTTCGCATCACCGATTTCAAAGAGGAGGCGTAGCGGCCGGGCGGCGCAGCCCGGAGGAACGGAGCAAGCCGATGGAACTGGTTCGACAGCTTGCGGCACTGGGGCTGGTCTTCTTCCTGCTGGCCGCGGCGCTGTGGTGGCTGCGCCGGGCGGGCGCGGCTCGCTGGAGCCCTCCGGCAGGCGGCCGGAAAGCCTCGCGGCGCCTGGAAAACGTCGAGCGGCTGGCGTTGTCGGCCCAGCACGCGCTGCATCTGGTGAGGGTGGCCGACCAAGTGTTCCTGGTGGCCACGCACGCGGGCGGCTGCACGCTGCTGGAGCGGCTGCCGCCGCCGGCGATGGAGGGCAGCCGGAGCGTCAGTCGCACCGCGCGCCCCGCGGGGGTAGCGGCCGCATGAGCCTCCGGCGGATGATGGCCTGCACGGTCCTGGTGGCCCTCTTTGAGGGTTGGGCCGCCGCCAGCCCGCCGCCGGAATCTTTGCTGGGCGTGTCGCTGGTCTCCGGCAAGGGCAGCTCCTCGCTGAGCGTGCCCATGCAGATCGTCATCCTGCTGACGCTCGGGACGCTGCTGCCCGCCGTCATCATGTCGGTGACTCCTTTTCTGCGGATTGCGGTGGTGCTCCATTTCCTGCGGCAGGCGCTGGGCACTCAGTCTACGCCCTCCAACCAGGTACTGATCGGCCTGGCGCTGTTCCTGACGGTGCTGATCATGCAGCCGGTGGCCGCCGACGTCTACGCCAAGGGCTGGGCGCCGATCGAGCGCGGCGAACTGTCCCTGGCGCAAGGCTTCGAGGAAGGCAGCAAGCCCCTCAAGACGTTTCTGGCCCGCTTCGCCCGCGAAAAGGACATCCGCCTGTTCCTGGAGGTCGCCCGTGCGCCGGCGCCCCGCACGCCGGCGGAACTCGATCTACGGGTGCTGGCGCCGGCCTACATCCTCTCCGAGCTGCGAGCGGGCTTCCAGATCGGGGCGGTGCTATTCTTGCCCTTCCTGGTGATCGACCTGATGGTGGCCTCGGTCACGCTCTCCATTGGCATGATCCAGTTGCCGCCGGTGATGCTGTCGGCCCCCTTCAAGGTGCTGCTGTTCGTGCTGGTGGACGGCTGGAACCTGGTGGTGGGTTCTCTGGTGAAGGGCTTCTACTGAGGACTGGAGGCGCCAGGCATGACTCCCGAGGCGGTGATCGACACCATACGCCAGGCCTTGATGACGGCCTTCTGGCTGAGTGCGCCGTTGCTGGTGGTGGGCTTCGTGGCGGGCGTGATCATTAGCCTGATCCAGGTGGTGACCTCCATGCAGGATTCCGCCTTCAGCACCATCCCGCGGCTGGCGGCGTTCCTGGCGGCGCTGCTGCTGTCGCTACCCTGGATGCTCAACAAGATGCTGGCCTACACGGCCAACCTGCTGGGGAACCTGGATCGGTATGCACGCTGAGCTGAACCTGCCGGTCTCGACGCTGTGGAGTTTCCTGCTGGTGCTGGCGCGGGTGAGCGGCGCGCTGGTGTTCGTGCCGCTGCCGGGGGTGCGCATGGGCCCGGAGCCGGCGCGCATCGTCTTGGCGCTGGGATTCGCCGCCGCGCTGTTCCCCGCCTTGCCGCAGGTGGCGCCGGCGGAGCCCGGCCTGGGGCGCCTGGCGGTGTGGCTGGCGGCGGAGGCCGCCTGGGGGATTACCGTCGGCGTCACCGTGGCTTTCCTGACCGAAGGCTTCCTGGTGGCCTGCCAGATGGTCGGACTTCAGGCCGGCTACTCCTACGCCGCCACCATCGACCCCACCACGCAGGCCGACAGCAACGTGCTGCTGGTGTTCGCTCAGTTGATGGCGGGGCTGCTGTTTTTTGCCCTGGGAATGGACCGGCAGATCGTGCGGGTTTTTGCCCGGAGCCTGGAGACGGTCCCCCCCGGCACCTTCGTGCTGCGGCTGTCGTCGGCCCAACAGGTGCTGGCCCTGGGCGCGGACATGTTTTCGGCGGGCGTCCGCCTGGCCCTGCCCGTGCTGGCGCTGCTGGCGGTGGTGGATATTTCTCTGGCCCTGCTCGGGCGGCTGCACCCGCAGTTGCAGCTCCTGATGCTGGCCTTCCCGGCCAAGATGCTGGCCGGGCTGGCTCTGCTGGCTACGGTTGCGGTGATGTTTCTGCCGATTTTCCGCGCCTCCAGCGAAAACACTCTGGGGGTGCTGTTACGGCTGGTGGTCGCGGCGCCATGAGGGTGCGACTTGAGGTAAGCAATGGCGGACCGGGGGCAACAGACCGAGAAACCGACGCCCCGCCGCATCGAGAAAGCGCGACGCGAAGGCCGGTTTCTGGTCAGCCGCGAGCTGGTCTCGGCCGTTCAGTTCCTGGCGTTCACCATCCTGCTGGCGGCGGCGGGAGGCGCCTGGTTCGCCCAGTTGCTGGCTCAGACGCGCAGCGGGCTGGCGGCAGCGTTCCGGACGGAACTGGGGCTGGCAGGCATCGTGATGCTGGCGCGGCAGACTCTCTATGGGGCCTTCCTGCCGCTGGCGCTGGGAGGGGCCGTGCTGTTGGGAGTCACCCTGGCCGCGCAACTGGGCACCACGCGCCTGGGATTGGCCACCAAACGCCTGGCGCCGGATTTCGGCCGCCTGAACCTCGCCTCCCGGCTCCGGGAACTGCCCCGCCAGAACTGGGCCGTGTTCCGCCAGGCCCTCCTGCTGCTGCCCCTGTTCGCCCTGGCGGTTTACGGCGTCATCAGCAACAGCCTGCCCACGCTGCTGATGCTGCCTTTGCAGGGCGTGCCCCAGGCCTCGCGGCAGGTCGCCGCTGCCATCCAGGACCTGTTCTGGAAGGCCACCCTCGTGTTTGTAGCCCTGGGCGCCTTCGATCTGTGGCGGCAGCGCCACCAGTACATACGCGACCTTTCCATGAGCAAGCAGGAGATCCGGGAAGAGGCCAAAGAGACGGAGGGCAACCCGCAGGTCCGCGCCAGGATCCGGCGCTTGCAGCGCGACTTGCTGCGCCGCCAGATGATGCGGCAGGTGAGAAAAGCCACCGCCGTCGTGGTCAACCCCACCCACTACGCGGTGGCGCTTCAGTACCAACTGGAATCCATGGTGGCCCCCAAGGTGGTGGCCAAGGGCAAGAACTACCTGGCCCAGAGGATCCGCCGGCTGGCCATCGAGCACCAAGTTCCGGTGGTGGAGAACCCGCCGCTGGCCCAGGCGCTGTACAAATCCACGCAGGTCGGGCAGGAAATCCCGGCGCACTTGTACCGCGCGGTGGCGGAGGTGCTGGCTTACATCTACCGCCTGATGGGCGGAAGGCTCCCATGAGCGGTGGGGCGCAGGCAGTCACAAGGAGAGTTGGCGCATGGCGCAGACCAAGGCCCTGACCGTGCCGGGCGCCCAGGCCCGCGCCGCCGCTCGCCCCCCCTCCACCCTGGCCGAGATGGGCGTTCCGCTGGCCGTGCTGGCCATCGTGCTGGCCCTGATTGCGCCCATCCCCGCCTTCCTGATGGACGTGCTCATCGCCAGCAACATCACCCTGTCGGTGATCGTGCTGCTGGTGGCCATGTACATTCTGCGGCCGGTGGAGTTCAGCGTGTTCCCCACCACCCTGCTGCTGATGACGCTGTTCCGCCTGGCGCTGAACATCTCCTCCTCGCGGCTGATCCTGCTGCACGGCAACACCGGGACGGCCGCTGCCGGCAACGTGATCGAGGCCTTCGGGAATTTCGTGGTGGGAGGAAGCTACGTCGTCGGCGTGGTGATCTTCCTGGTGCTGATCGCCATCCAGTACGTGGTGATCAACCACGGCGCGGTGCGCATCTCGGAAGTCACGGCGCGCTTCACCTTGGACGCGCTGCCGGGCAAGCAGATGTCGATCGACTCCGACCTCAACGCCGGACTGATCGACGAGGCGGAGGCCAAGGGGCGCCGCCGGCAACTGACCAGCGAGGCCGAGTTCTACGGCGCCATGGATGGGGCCTCGCGCTTCACCCAGCGCGACGCCATCGCCAGCATCCTCATCACGGGCATCAACATCCTGGCCGGCCTGCTGATCGGGGTCTTGCAGCACGGAATGGAGTTGGGCCGGGCCCTGGCAACCTACACCGTGCTGACCATCGGCGACGGCCTGGTGACCGTGATCCCGGCCCTGATGATCTCGATCTCCGGCGGCCTGATCGTGACCCGGGCGGGCACCGACGCGCGGCTGGGGACAGAGTTCCGCCGGCAGGTCTTCGGCCACGCCGAGCCCCTGCTGCTGGCCTCGGCGGTGGTGGTGGCGCTGGCGGCCTTCCCCGGGCTTCCCAAGATACCGTTCCTGCTGCTGGGGACCAGCGTGGGCGCGATGGCCTGGCGGATGCGGCGCAAGCTGGCTACCGCGGAAAAGGCCGCCACCGCAGCGCCCCCCGCGCCGCGCGAGAACCTGGAAGCGCTGCTCAAGGTGGAACCCATGTCCGTGGAGGTGGGCCTGGGCCTGGTGAAGCTGGTCGAGGGAGCGCAGAATTCCCCGCTGCTGCGCAGGATCGCCGCCATCCGGCGCCAACTGGCCTCCGAACTGGGCTACCTGTTGCCTCCGGTGCGGGTCACCGACAATCTGGCGCTGCGCGCGCGTGAATACCTGGTTCTGCTCAAGGGCGTCGAGGTGGACCGCTACGAGATACCGCAGGGCTGCGAGCTGGCCATCCAGCCGGGTAAGAGCGCGGCGCCTCTGGAGGGAGTGGCCACCCGCGAGCCGGCCTTCGGCATCCCGGCGGTCTGGGTCCGCCCCGAGCAGGTCGAGAGCGCCCGCCAGGCCGGCTACACGGTGGTGGACGCCGTGAGCATTCTGGGCACTCACCTGGCGGAGATCATCCGCCGCCACGCCCACGAGCTGTTCTCGCGGCAGGACACCAAGAAGTTGTTGGACCGGGTGGCGGAGGAGAACCCCAGAGTGGTGGAGGACCTGGTGCCCAAACTGCTCCCCCTGGCGACGGCGCAGCGCGTGCTGCAAAACCTGCTGCGGGAGCGCGTCTCCATCCGTGACGCGGTCTCGATTCTGGAGGCGCTGGGCGAGGCCGCGCACATCACCAAGAATCCCGTGCTGCTGACCGAGTACGCGCGCCAGGCGATCCGCCGCGTGGTCGTCAAGCCCTTCCTGAGCGCGGGCGGGGAGCTCCAGGCTTACCTGGTGTCGCCTGCCCTCGAGCAGAGCGTGGAAGCAGGCGCCGAGCACAGCGAATACTCCAGCCATCTCAACCTGGCGCCGCAGGCGATCCGGGATTTGCGGGATCGCGTGCAACGCGCGGTCGGCGCGCCGGACACGCCGGTGGCCGCCGTCACCAGCTCGGGGGCGCGGTGGTTTCTGCGGCAGATCGTCGAGCCCTCGCTCGGCAGCCTGTACTTCATCTCGCACAACGAGCTGCCGCCGGGGGTGAAGGTGATCTCGCTGGGGGTGATCGAGTGAGGGAGGGGGAAGGGGGAAGGCAAAAGGCAAAAGGCAAAAGACAAAAGGCAAAAGACAGAACACAAAAGACAGAAGACAAAGTCAGGAGAGGCAACCGATGAAGCTGAAATCGTTTTTCGCCGCCAGTGTGGGTGCGGCCTTGAGCCTGGCGCGCAGAGAGATGGGAGGCGAGGCCATCCTGGTGCAGGCACGGCGCTCTCCGCCCGAGGCACGCCATCTGGGAGAGTGCGAAGTGGTGGTAGGCGTGACTCAGGGTGCAGCAGCGGCAGCGGCCGCGGCTCCGGCCGGGGCCTCCCCCCGCTCTGAGGTGCCCGACGCGGGGCGGCTGCTCACCGAGCTGGCCGACCTCCGCCGGGAGGTGCAACGGATGGCCGCGCTGATCGGGCGCGCCGGCTTGGCGGCACGGAGCCGCGACCTGCTGCCCTCCGAGCTGGCCGAGATCTTCTCCACCCTGATCTCCGCGGAAATGGACGCCGAGCTGGCCCAGGACGTCATGAGCCGGCTGCGGGCCGCCGACGTCGCCGATGAGCCGGAGGACCTCCGGGAGTGCCTGGCGGCGGAACTGGAGAGCCGGTTTTCCGCGGACAGCCGTCTGGGGCGGAGTACCGAATCCCCCAGGGTGGTGGCCCTGGTGGGGCCGCCGGGGGCCGGCAAGACCATGACCCTGGTCAAGTTGGCGGTTCGCTACGGGCTGACCGCGCGGAGGCCAACCCAACTGATCTCCGTGGACAGCTTCCGGGTGGCCGGGGGCGAGGAGTTGCGCAGCTACGCCGCCATCCTGGGAATCGGCTTCCAGGCCCTGGAGGGCGCCGCGGCCTTGCGGCAGGCCCTGGCGGAACACCGCCACAAAGACCTGGTCCTGATCGACACCCCCGGCTACGGGGTGCGGGACATGGACGCCGCCAGCGATCTGGCAGGGTTTCTGGTCTCGGAGGCGGCCGTGGACACTCATTTGGTCCTAACGGCTTCCATGAAATCCGCCGATCTCTCTCATACCGTGGACCGGTTCGCCGTCTTCAGTCCCCAGAAACTGATCTTCACCAGGCTGGACGAGACCGCCTCCTTCGGTCCGCTGCTGAGCCAGGCCGCGCGCAGCGGGATGGCGGTTTCGTTCCTGGCCAACGGGCAGCAGATCCCCGAGGACCTGGAACCCGCCACCAAGGGGCGGATCGTCGATCTGGTGCTCAACGGGGACGGCGGCTGAGGACCACCCACACACGCCGACTTGATCAGGCGCGGGCAGGTGCGTCATGTACGGTTACGAGACCGGACAAGAAACGGCAACCGAGGAACGGGAGCGGCTGATCCTGGAACACCTGCCGCAGGTCCGCCTGATCGCCCGCCGGATTCACGAACGGCTGCCCGACAGCGTCGGCCTGGAGGACCTGATCTCCACCGGAGTCGTGGGCCTGATCTCGGCCATCGACCACTTCGACCCCACGCTGAACGTCAAGCTGAAGACCTACGCCGAATACAAGATCCGGGGGGCCATCCTGGACAGCCTGCGCGGGCTGGACTGGGCGCCGCGGCAGAAGCGCCGCAAGGCCAAGCAGATCGAGTCGGCCGTGAACTCCGTCGAGCAGCGGCTGCACCGCACTCCCACCGAGGAGGAGATCGCCGGCGAGCTGAGCCTGAGTCTGGACGAGTACCGCGGATGGCTGGTCGAGATCCGCGGAGTCAACTTGGGCAGCCTCGAACACGCGGCCGGCGAGGAGGGCGGCCGCGACCTGCTCCGGTACATTTCCGACAGCGAGGAGAAGTGGCCCTCACGGATTGTCGAGCGGGCGGAGCTGGAGAGGCTGCTGGCGGAGGCCATCGAGCGGATGCCCTACGTCGAG
>CAZIRH010000148.1:0-10373 GCA_964541065.1 uncultured Solibacteraceae bacterium | reverse complement strand
TGGGCGGCCTGGCCGCCAGGATCGTTGGCGGCCCGAAGGTCGTCTGGGGAGTTCGTTCAGGCCCCCTGGAGCGGGAGCATCGCAAGTTCCATTTCAGGGCTACCGCCAGAGTCTGCGCCTGGTTGTCCGGCTGGCTCCCCACCCGGGTCGTCTGTTGCGCCGAAGCCGTGCGGCAATGGCACTGCCGGCTCGGCTATGACGACCGCAAGATGGTCGTCATCCACAACGGTGTGGATCTGGAGGAGTTCCGCCCGGATGAGACCGCGCGGGTCGCCGTCCGGCGCGAGCTAGGCCTTTCCGACGAGACCGTGCTGGTGGGCCTGGTGGCACGTTGGGCCCCGCAGAAGGACCACCGCAGCTTCATCCGCGCCGCGGCCAGCCTGCGTGCCGCCCTGCCCGGGGTGAACTTCTTGCTGTGCGGGGCGGGCATCACGTGGTCCAACCCGGAACTGGCCGCCTGGATCGAAACCGAAGGGCTGCGCCCGTGCTTTCATGCGCTCGGAGAGCGGCGGGATGTGCCGCGCCTGACCGCGGCCCTCGACCTGGCCGTGGTGTCCTCTTCGAGCGAGGGGTACGGCAACGTGGCTTCGGAGGCCATGGCCTGCGGCGTCCCATGCGTGGTCACAGCAGTGGGAGACCTGCCAGCGATAGTGGGCGACACCGGGAAAGTTGTGCCGCCGAAAGACCGGCAAGCCTTGGCCGAGGCCATGCGCGAGGTGCTGACCATGAGCCGGGAGGAGAGGAGGCGCCGGGGCATGCTCGCCCGCCGCCGCATGGAGGACCACTTCGACCTTCGCCAGGCCGTGACCCGCTACCAGGCGGTGTATCTGGAGCTGGCCGCCGGCGAAGCCCGGAGCTGAGAAGGTGCACTGGTGGCGGAGGTTCAGGGAACTGGGCTATCGCATGGCAGCGGGGGATCCCATTCTGACAGCCCGTAACCTTCGCTCCAGGGGTAGGTGGGCGGCCCCGGTTCGTACTCGACCCGCTGGCCGGTAGATGCGGAAGCCGGAGGAAGCGCTGGGAGCCGATGTGTTCACGACCGTGCCGACCTGCCTGAGCGCAGCGCTGCCTGAACACGCGGGCGCGTCAGGGTCGGGTGCTCAGTACGTGGTGGAAGTCCGGCGCGCGATTTCGACTACGTCCACCAGCCGGTTCTCGGGGTAGATGTCGAAAGCAGCGAGCAGCCGCCCCCGGTCGTCAGCGGGGATTCTCGCCAGTCTTCTTGGCACCCGCTCTGCTATTCGGAGCTCCCAGTTCATGGACGAGCTGCTCCAAGGTCACGTACCGCCCCCGCCGAATCTCCGCGCGTCCGCGGCGGATGGCTGCCAGTTCGGCTTTCGAAGCCTCAACCACCGGGTAGCGGAGGCTGAAGTACGTGTGCAGCGCTTCCCGTACCAGATCTGAGCGGGTGCGCTTCTCCGCCGCGCCAACCTTCGCGAGGTTCCTCAGAATCGCGGGCGGAAGCGAGACCGTGATGGTTTCGGTGGCTCTCATGCGGTTTCTGACTTGATCTTAGCAGGTCTCATCCCAGCGTGCTCCTCACTGCGCCGGCAGGTTGTAGAAGAAGGTCAGTTGCAGGCGGATCTGCTCGCCGCGGAACTCGGGAGGCAGCGGCGGGAAGGGATTCGAGGCGCTGACGCCGGCCACTGCGGCGCGGTCCAGCGCGTCGGCGCCGGAGGGCAGGGCGATCACCAGCTTGGGCACGTAGCCGTCGCGGCTGATAGCGAACTGGATCTGCACCTTGCCTCGGCGCCCCATGCGCGCGCTTTCGGGGATCACGGCCAGCCAGTTCCGCCGCACGGCGGCCAGCACGCCGATCAGATACGGCCGGAAATCCACGCCCTGGGGGTTGCTCAGCAGTTCGAGGTTGCTGCGGGCGCCCGGCGAAGGCGGGAAGGGGACGCCCTCGAGCGCGCCGCCGCCGAAATCGCCCACGATGAGACCGCCCGCCGGCCCGCGGCGGATGGCCGCGCGCACCGCCTCCTGGACGGATGCGCCCGGCGGCGCGATCGTCCCGGTGCCGGCAGGAACACCCGCCGGGGCACCGGGAGTCTCGAAGGCCAGCTTGGGCTTCTCGACGGGCTCGATCTGCGGAGGCGGCGGGACGCCCATGGGCGCGCCGCCCAGCGGTGGCGGCTGCACGCGCGCCGCCTGGCCCTCGAGCTGCGGCGGCTCGGGCAGCGAGGGCGGCTGGGCCCCGCGAGCCAGCAGTGGCGGCATCTGGATGCGCCGTGGAGCGCGCAGGCTCTCCAGGGTGAACTCCTTGCCGATCCGGCCCCGGTTGGGCGTCGTCTGTGTCAGTTCGGCCGGCGGCGCGATCAGGGGCGCCAGCATGCGGAGGCCCCGTTCGGCCTGTCCCGTGCTGATGGCGCCCTGGGGCAGCAAAGCGACCAGGCCTACCAGCCCCCCGTGGAACAGCAGCGAGGCGGCGAAGCTCGAGCTCCTCATTCAAGACTTCCAGGACTCCAGAGTCTGAGCCACCAGGCGCGAGTGCTCTTCAATCTTCTCCTGAACCGCCAGCGCGACCTCCAGAGCGCGGCAGGCCGCGGTGCCCGTCACGGCGGGCTCGTGGCGCTTCTCGACGGCGTCGAAAAACGACTCCAGCTCGAACGCCAGCGGTTCGCCTTTCTCCACTTCGAGCAGCCGCGAGCGGATCTGGCGGCCATCGCCCACCTCGAAGACCAGGGCGTCCTGGCGGGTGTAGTCCAGGGAAACGTACTGGTGCGGCTGAAACATGCGCAGCTTGCGGACGCGCTCGGTCGAGACGCGGCTGGCGGTGAGGTTGGCCACGCAGCCGCCGGGAAACGCCAGGCGCACGTTGGCAATGTCCACCTTCGAGGACAGCACCGAGATGCCGGCGGCGCGGATCTCTTCGGGCACCTGGCCGGTCAGACTCAGCACGATGTCCAGATCGTGGATCATCAGGTCCAGCACCACGTCCACATCCAGGCTGCGCGGGGTGAACACGCTCAGGCGGTGCACCTCGAAGAACAGCGGCAGCCGGGCGAGGCCCCGGAGCGCAACCACGACGGGGTTGAAACGCTCCAGGTGCCCTACCTGTAAGACGCGCCCGCCGGCCTGCGCGGTTTCCACCAGGCGGCGCGCCGAGGCCAGGTCCGCGGCGATGGGTTTCTCCACCAGGACGTCGATGCTCGCCGCGAGCAGGGCGCAGCCCACCTCGGCGTGGGCGGCAGTCGGCACGGCCACCACCGCCGCCTCGACCCGGCCGGCCAGCTCGCGGGCGTCCTCGAGGGCGGGGCAGGCGAAGCGCTGGGCGGCCTCCTGGGCCCGGGCCAGGTCCGTGTCCACCACCGCCGCCAGTTCGGCCCGCGCCGACTGGGAGATCACGCGCAGGTGATGCCGCCCGAACGATCCCGCGCCCACTACCGCTACCCGGATCCTGCGCAAGGCGCCTCCACTCTTCAAACACACAGTATCACGGCAGCGTACACTGTAGGCATGCCGCACCGACTCTCACGCCGGGAACTCGGCATGGCCGCCCTGGCTGGAGCCGCGCTCCCGCAGACGCAGACCAAGTATGCAGGCGCGCTCGATGGTCTCGAATCCAAGGTGGACCTGGCCAGCTTCGATCCGGTTCTCTGGGCTCGCGAACGCCACAAGGCCGCGCCGCTGCGCCTGGCTTTCCGCGCACAGGACCGGCGCCAGGCCGAGGCCTGGCAGAAGCGCCTGCGCGCCAAGCTGATCGAACTGCTGGGGGGCTTCCCCGCCGAGCGCGTGCCGCTCGGCCCGCAGACCCTGGAAGTGTGCGAGTTCCCGAAATACCGGCGTGAGAAGTTTTCTTTCACATCCAGGGCGGGATTGAGCGTGCTGGGCTACCTGCTGACGCCGGCGGGCGCGCCGCCGCCCTATGCCGCGGTCATCTGCGTGCCCGGTCACGGCCGGGGCGTGGACGACATCGTGGGCATCGATTCGGAGGGCCGCGACCGCACCAACAAGGCCGGCTACCAGCACGACTTCGCCATCCAGGCCGTCGAGCACGGGCTGGCGGCAGTGGCCATTGAGCCGCTGGCTTTCGGCTGCCGCCGCGACGCTGCCGCCAGGAAGAAGGACCTCGGGACTTCCTCCTGCCAGCCAGCGGCGGGGGCCGCGCTGCTGTTCGGCGAGACCATGATCGCCTGGCGCGTCTACGACGTGATGCGCACGCTGGACTGGATCGCGACGCGCCAGGAACTGGATGCCCGCCGCGTCGGTTGCATGGGCATCTCGGGCGGGGGCACCTGCACGCTGTTCGCCGCGGCGCTGGAACCGCGCATTCGCGCCGCCCTGGTGAGCGGCTACCTGAACACGTTCCGCGACAGCATCCTGAGCCTGTCCCACTGCATCGACAACTACGTGCCTGGCATCCTGAACTGGGCCGAGATGCACGACGTCGCCGGCCTGATCGCGCCGCGCGTGCTGTTCGCCGAATCGGGGGAGCGAGACCACATCTTCCCCATCGAAGCCAGTCGCGCCAGCTTCGCCAGGGTCAGGAAGATCTACGAAGTGTTCGGGGCGGCCGAGCGGGCCGAGCAGGAGATCTTCGACGCCGGGCACGTCTTCCACGGCACCCGCGGCCTGCCGTTCCTGGTGAAGCACCTGGGAGCAAGCGGGTAGCGGGCTGGCGGAACAACTGGGCCTCCACAAGCCCTCAGACATTGGCATGCGTCTGCGGCGGGGAATTGGGCCTACAATCGTATTGTGAGCCTCAGTGCCGTCACTGTGGAAGCCAACCCGAAGCTGAGGGCTCTCCTGCCGGAGCTCCGGCGCCGGTTTGAGGAGCTTTACGGCGACCGCTTGGTCAAACTCGTGCTGTTTGGTTCGCAAGCCCGCGGGGAGGCTGAGCCTTGGTCCGACGTGGACGTGCTGGTTGTCTTGAAGGGACCTGTCCACCCCGGCGAAGAGATTCGCCGCACCAGCGTTTCGGTGGCTGAGCTGTCCTTGAGGAACAGCGTGGTGATCAGCCGGGTATTCGTGGACGAGGACACGTTCTCCGCCCGCGAGAACCCCTTGCTTGAGAACGTCCGCGCCGAAGGGATCGAGCTGTGACCACGCGGCAGTTCAGACTGCTGGGCAAGGCCCAGGACCGCTTATCGGCCGCCAGGGTGTTGCTCGAACAGGGCTACCTGGAGGACGTGGCCTCGCGTTCCTACTACGCCATGTTCTACGTCGCCTGCGCATTTCTGGAAGGCAAAGGCCTGCGGTTTTCGAAGCACACCGCAGTGATCGGCGCTTTCGGCGAGCACTTTGCGAAGACCGGAGCAGTGCCAGCTGAGTTCCACCGCTTCCTGATAGACGCGCAAGACCGCCGGCAGCAGAGCGACTACGGTCTGGATTCCGCGCTGTCCGCCGGGGACGTCAAGGAGCAACTCCTCCAGGCGGAACAGTTCCTGAAGCTCGCCCAGGAACGACTGGGAGGATAGAGGCTCGGCGTCTTCCGCTTCCGGTCACCACGACCTGGCCGAGATCGCGTGCCGTGTGGGGAGTTTTCAGTGCCGCGTCTCCTCTTTCGTTTCCCATTCGCGTAGAATGCCTTCATGCGACTGAGCATGAACCAGGAGGATTCCAGACATATGCCCACTAATCGCAGGAAGCTGCTCGCGGGTGCGCTGGCCGGCGCCGCGGTCACCGCCGCGGCCCGGGCGCAGGGCGGCCCGGTCAAGAAGGTGCACGGGCCCAAGCCCAAGGGCACGCCGCTGTTCTCGAGCGCCGTCTCCTACGGCAACCTGTTGTTTCTGGCCGGCAAGGGCGCGCATTTCGAGGGTGACATCAAGGCCCACACCCAGAGCGTGCTCGATCAGATCGAGAAGGAACTGGTTAACGCCGGCTCGTCCATGGAGAAGGTCCTCAAGTGCAACGTGTACCTGAACGACCTGAAGGACTACCAAGCCATGAACGAGGTCTTCCGCGGCCGGTTCGGGCCGGAGCCGCCGGTGCGGACCACCATCGCCGCGGCGGGCGGCATCCCGGGCGGCTCGCTGGTGGAGATTGACGTGATCGCTTACATCTGATCCGGTGGCGCACGGGAGTGTCCGGCCACCGGCGCTGGCGACGGGTGGCCGCGGTTGAAGCGGTACACCGCGAGGCAAACGGGAGCTGCCGGCAGCCGGTAGAATGTACCCGGATGCACTTCGAGATCGTTAGCGAGATTTCCGAGATCGAGACGATCGCTATGGGGCATGGCATCCGAAGACTCAAGTTCCTGCGAAAACGGTACGCTGGCCGGCATTGGCGCAAACGCAAAGGCACTGCGACAGTTCGCCTGACCAGCGGCTCGATTCGGCGGGCCGAGGTACACTGGTATGAGGCCCACGGCGTTGGGCGCAAGGGCTGGAAGATCAAGCGTTTCTTGGACTGACGGGCATGAGAGATGATAGGCCACAATCGAGGTTTGTGCTGTGCATCCGCAACGACGGCGCAGACGATCTGGAGCCTCGGAAGGTGTACCAGGCTTTGCCGGACCGGGCGGCTGGGCGGGAAGGTTGCCTGCGGGTCATCGACGAATCGGGCGAGGACTACCTCTATCCGGCTGAGTACTTCGTTCCGGTGAGGTTGCCCGTAGCCATAGCGCGCGAATTCCTGTCGCCGCCTGGCGTGGCGTTGCAGCCGACGGCGCAAAAGGCGCGGCGCGCCTGAGCGCCTGAGTCGCTAGACGCGCCATACCGGTGTCCGGTTCTCCGGCCCGTGTGGCAGGTGGCGAGCTGGAGCGTGCAGTTCGAGTGGGGCACGGGGAGGGTCCGGATCAGCCGGTGAGAACACGGTGTCTGGTTTGACGAGGCGGCCACGGCGTTCGGCGATGGGCTGGCACTGACGTGATCACCCACATCTGAGGGGGCACGGCGGGCGGAAGGAGGGCGTGCATGGAAAAGGGTGAGCGTGACCAACGCGCCTATGCCCTCGCCAAGGACTACCTGCTGAGCTTCTCGGCGCTCGGTGTTACCCCCGAGCTGCTCGAGCACTACCTTAACCCCGGTGTTCCCGCGCTGCGGCCCAAAACAATCCCAGGCATCTATCGACGCCTCCTTCTTTCTGCCCAGGAAAGAGCGATGGCCACTCGAGTGATTAGAGCCGTGCTTGGAGGGATCGACGAGTTGGCTCCAGTCCTCTGCGATTTCCGGCCCCGGGCAATTGTACGCAAGTACGGGGAGGATTGGCGTCCTGTTCTCGATGACATCCAACGCGAACTGCACCCCAAGGGCAAGATCCGCCGGGGCCCGAGGAGCATCTTGCCCTTTTTCTGCCGTACGATCACCTCCGCCGCATCTTTCCTGGCGCAGTTTACGAGCTCGGACGAGTTCTACGCCTGGGTTGACATCTTTGACCGCGACGAGCGCGCCCGCCCGGCACTGGCCATGCTCCTGAGTCTCGAGATCGAGGGTTTTGGTTTTGCCTTGGGCTGTAACTTCCTGAAAGACCTGGGCTACTTCAACTTCGGCAAGCCTGACGTTCAACTCAAGACGATATTCAAGGGCCTAGGCTTGGCAAGTCAGAATGCCGGGGACTACGAGGTTTTCAAGGCCATAGCCAGAGTCGCCAGGCACCAAGGGGTATCCCCGTACAATGTAGACAAGCTGTTCTGGCTGGTAGGCAGCGGTTACTTCCATGATCACAGTCGCATTGGTGCCCGAGGCAGGATAGGCGCCAACAGGGAGAAGTTCATCCAGCAGGCCAGCGCGAGGCTGGGCGCGCGGAATGCGAGCGGCGGACTCGCTCGCTGAAGCTGACGCGCGGGGCGGGCGTCAGCTTGACGTTGCTGTAGTTGTCGTGCGCGGCCTGCCGTTCCTGGTGAAGCACCTCTAGCTGCCCCCGGCAGACCGCCGTCTCGCGTAGAATCTCTTCATGCGACTCAGCATGAACCAGGAGGATTCCAGACCTATGCGCACCAATCGCAGGAGACTGCTCGCGGGCGCGCTGGCGGGCGCCGCGGTCACCGGCGCGGCCCGCGCGCAGGGCGGCCCGGTCAAGAAAGTGCACGGGCCCAAGCCCAAGGGCACGCCGCTGTTCTCGAGCGCCGTCTCCTACGGCAATCTGTTGTTTCTGTCCGGCAAGGGCGCGCACTTCGAGGGCGACATCAAGGCCCATACCCAGAGCGTGCTCGATCAGATCGAGAAGGAACTGGCCAACGCCGGCTCCTCGATGGAGAAGGTCCTCAAGTGCAACGTGTACCTGAACGACCTGAAGGACTACCAGGCCATGAACGAGGTCTTCCGCGGTCGGTTCGGGGCGGAGCCGCCCGTGCGGACCACCATCGCCGCAGCGGGCGGCATCCCAGGCAACTCGCTGGTGGAGATTGACGTGATCGCCTACATCTGAGCGGGTGGCGCAGGGGAGTGCCTGGCCGGAGGGTGGAGTTCGCTTCGCAGTTCCAGCGCCCGCCTGGGCCACTGCACTCCAGATGGGAAGGGATAGTCAAGGGACATGGGGCCGATTCTTCGCTGGAGCCCGGGGAAGGCTTGCTCGAATCTGCGGAAGCACGGCGTCACCTTTCAGCCAAGGAGAGTCGATTCGTGACGATTGGGCGGTCGGCTCGCGACCGAACCCTGGTTGTGGTACATTCGGAGGTCGGGGAGACGATTCGAATCATCAGCGCGAGACTCGCCGCCCGACGCGAACGCAGAGAGTATGAGGAAGGCACGTTCTAGGCAAGAACCCGAGGAGATGCTGCCGGAGTACGACTTTTCCGCTGGCGTTCCCGGGAAATACGCGAGTCGGTTTGCCAAGGACAGGATGATGGTGGTCCTTGACCCCGATGTTGCTGAAGTATTCCCCGATCCGAACTCGGTGAACAAGGCTCTTCGAGCGCTCGGTCACATCATTCGCGACCGCGCTCCGACGATTGGTCGAAGGCGCTCCGCGGGCTGAGGGCCAGCCTGGCGTCTCGAGCGGACTGCCGGAAGCGCGAAGGGAGAGGGAGGCACTGTGCCTCAAGCATCGCGCAGAGAGTTCTTGAGGAAGTCCGCGACGACGGCGAGTCTCGCCAGCGTGGCCCGCGTCCTGGGTGCCAATGACCGCATCCGCGTGGCGCTGATCGGCTGCGGCGGCATGGGCCGGGGCGACTTGGCCACTTTCTTCCTTCACCCGGACGTGGAATGTCCCGTCATCTGCGATGTGGATGACGCCATGATCGCCAAGTGCGCGCCCCTGGTTGAAAAGCGGGAGGGCCGGGCGCCGGAGGTAGTCAAGGACTTCCGGCGGGTGATCGAGCGGAAAGACGTGGACGCACTGATCGTCGCCACGCCGGATCACTGGCACGCCCTGCCCACGGTGTACGGCTGCCAGGCCGGCAAGGACGTGTATGTTGAGAAGCCCTTGGCCGTCACCATCGGCGAAGGGCGTGCCGTGCTGGAGGCCGCCAAGCGTCACAACCGCGTGGTCCAGATGGGCACGCAATGGCGCAGCGGGCATCACTACCGCGAGGCCACCGAGTTTGTCCAGTCCGGCAAGCTGGGCAAGATCCGGCAGGTTCGCGCCTGGGCGTACCTCGATTGGGTAGGCGGCATCGGCAGCCCGCCCGACAGCGATCCGCCCCCGGGAGCGGACTACGACCTGTGGCTAGGGCCCGCCCCCAAGCGCCCCTTCAACAAGAACCGCTTTCACTTCAACTGGCGCTGGTTCTGGGACTACGCCAACGGCTTGATGAGCGACTGGGGCGTGCACCTCATCAACCTGGCCATGTGGGCCATGGGACCAGCCCCGCCGCGCACCGTCACCAGCACGGGCGGCAAGATGGTGGTCGAGGACAACACGGAGACTCCGGATACGCAGGTCGCGGTCTACGAATTCCCGACGTACACGCTCATCTGGGAGCATCAGATGCTGGGCGGCGTGGGAATTGGCGGGCGCCCGCACGGCTTGTGCTTCAGCGGAAGCGAGGGCACGCTGATCGTGGATGCCAAGGGCTGGGAGGTGATTCCCGAGGGCAAGAGGAAGAACCTGGTGGCCTACGCGAGGCCGGTTGATCCGAACGACAAACAAGCCGACGGCCGTCCCGCGCACGTGCGCGATTTCCTGGACTGCATGCGCTCGCGCCGGCAGCCGGTCGAGAATCTGGAAGTCGGGCATTTCGCCTCGAGCGTCGCGCACCTGGGCAATGTGGCGCTGCGCAGCCGCAGCAAGATCGTATGGGACGCGGTGAACGAGCGGTGTGTGGGCAATCCCGAGGCCGATCAATTCGTCTACCGGCCCTACCGCGAGCCTTGGAAGCTGCCCTACGCCAAAGTCTGAGGGGGAAAAGGGGCCCAGCCTGGTCCGCTCCGGTCTTCTAACGGCTTGCAGGCCGCCCAGAGCGAGGCCGGCCTGGAGGCAGGCAGCAGGCAAGAATGCCCGCCCCAGTGTGCCCAGCATGGGCTGATTCTATGAAGTTGGAATGTACTTCA
>CAZIRH010000147.1:0-10382 GCA_964541065.1 uncultured Solibacteraceae bacterium | reverse complement strand
CGCCTGGTCGTTGCCGGTCGCCTACGGGGTCGAGGCCTATGCGCTGGGTGAGGCCCTCGCCTGGCTGGCGGAGCCGGAGGTGGAAGCCCGGCGGGCGGCGGCACGGCGGGCGAGGCTGTACCTGGCGGCGGGTGCAGGTTGCGTGGCGGCGAGCTTCGTGAACCCGTACGGCTGGCGGCTGCACGCGCACATCGTGGGCTACTTCGGGAACTCCTTCGCCTTCCAGAACATCCAGGAATTCCTCCCCCTGAACTTCAACCACGCGGTGGGGCCCTACTTCGAGGTGATGATCGGGCTGGGGGCGATGGCGGCCGCCTGGAGCGTGTACCGGCGGCGGTTCGCCTACGCACTGGTCGTGGTGGGCTGGATGCACTTGGCGCTGCTTTCGGCGCGAAACATTCCGGTCTTCCTGATTGTGGCGGCACCTACGGTGGCCTGGGCGGCCGCAGAGTGGCTGGAGCGGCTGAAGGGGGCAGGGGTGGCGCAGTGGATCAAGAGCGCCGGTCGCGCGCTCGAGGACTTTGCCCGCGGCATCAGCGCCGTGGACCGCTTGAGTCGCGTGCCGGCGATCAGCGTGGCGGTCGCGGTAGCGCTGGTGCCGCTGCTGGGCGCGCTGGGGGGCGCCTCGAAGCTGAACGTGGAATACGATCCGCGGCGCTATCCGGCCGGCGCGCTGAAGGTGCTCGAGCCGGCCGAGTGCGCGGGGCGGGTGTTCACCAGCGACGAGTGGGGCGACTACCTGATTTATCGGCTATACCCGCGGACCAAGGTTTTTGTGGACGGCAGGAGCGATTTCTACGGTCCGGAACTAGGCCAGAAGTACGTGGACGTGATGAACGGCAAGCACGACTGGGAGAAAACCCTGGAGGGCTACGGAGTCCGGACGGTGCTTCTGCCGGTGGACGCCTCTCTCGCCAGCACATTGAAGGAATCGGCCCGCTGGCGGCTGATCTACGACGACGGCGTGGCCATCGCCTTCCGGCGAGCGGGCCCCGACGAGCGGTGGGCCCGGGCGGGCTGCGCGGAGAGGGAACGAGTTTCCGCTGCTGATAGCAGCGGAGTCATAGGCGATCGCTGGATCGCAGAACCCAATCATCGTGACCGCAAGGTCACGAAACTTCAACTTAACCTAAGGAGAGAACCATCATGATGCGTAGACTCTTGCGTGACGAGAGCGGCCAAGACCTGGTCGAGTACACCTTGCTGTTGGCGTTCGTGGCGCTGGCCTCGGCGGCGTTGTTCATCGGGGCGGGCGGCAGCATCAACGCCATCTGGACCAACGCCAACGCTAAGCTGGCGGGCGCCGTACCCCCGTAGTAGCAGCGGTTCTGGCAGTACGGTTCCGGGGGCCGGCGAGCGCCGGCCCCCGGGCTCCGCTCCGGCGGCAGGGAGGACATCGACACGGGCCGGAGTGAGGAGCGCGGCGATGTATAATGATTCGGACTCATAGGAGGACGCGGGCATGAACAAGCGTCTCGTCTCTGTGCTGGCCTTTGCCGTGGTGGTGGCCGGCATCGCCACCTTGCTGTTCTATCGCTTGATAGCCAGCCAGTTGAGCTCCGCTCCCGGTCCGGTGGCGACCTCCCGGGTACTGGTGGCCTCGCGGAACCTGAGCGTGGGCGCTCTGGTCAAGGAAGTGGACTTGAGGGAGCAGGAGTGGCCGGGCGCGGTACCGCAGAACGCCGTCCTGAAGAAAGAGGACATCGTGGGCCGCGGGGTGGTGGCGCCCATCTTCCAGGGCGAGCCGTTCGTGGAGTCGCGCCTGGCGCCCAAGGGGGCGGGGGCGGGCCTGGCCGCCATGATCCCGCCGGGCATGCGCGCGGTGGCGGTGCGGGTCAACGAGGTGGTGGGCGTGTCGGGCTTTGTGTTGCCCGGGATGCGGGTGGACGTGCTGATCGCGGGCTCGCCTCCCAACGCGCCGCCTGCCCTGGGCACACTGTCGAAGACCCTGCTACAGAACATCGCGGTCCTTTCGGCGGGGCAGAGCATCCAGAAAGACGCGGAAGGGAAGCCCATTTCGGTGCCGGTGGTGAACCTGCTGGTGACGCCGGAACAGGCGGAGGTGCTGAGCCTGGCCAGCAGCGAGACGCGCATCCAGTTGGTGCTGCGGAACCCGCTGGACACCGAGACCGCGAAGACGTCGGGAACGGCGGTGGCGCACCTGTTCACCGGGCAGAAGGGGCTGCTGCCTGAGGCGGCCGCCAGGCCGCGAGCGCCGCGACCGGCGCCAGCACCGGCGGTGCAGGAGAAACCTCCCCCGCCACCGCCCGTGGTGGTGGAAGTGATCCACGGAGGCCAGAAGGCTGAAGCGAAGTTCCCACGCACTTCGGAGGGAAGGCCGTGAGACGCATCGTCAAGGTGGGTGTGCTGGCAGCGAGTGCGGCAGGGGTGGCGGCAGCGGTCCTGCTGGCGCCGCTCACGTGGGCTCAGAACCAGCCCCAACAGGCCGCCGGAGCGCGGGACCTGTTCGTCACGGTCGGCAAGTCGCTGGTGGTGGAAAGCCCGGTGGCCATCCAGCGCGTTTCGGTGGCCGACCCGAAACTGGCCGAGGCGGTGGTGATCAACCCGCGCGAGGTGGTGGTCAACGGCAAGGAGGTCGGGGAAACCAGCCTGATCCTGTGGCAGCAGGGAGGCAACCGGATCCTCTTCGACCTGCACGTGCGCTCGAGCACGACGCGGGTGGACACGGTGCGTGAGCAGCTCAAGCAGGAACTGGCGGGCCAGGACGTCACCATAGCGCTGGAGGGCGAGTACGTCTTTGTGCGGGGCACGGTCAAAGACATGGTGAGCGCGGAGCGGGCGGTGGCCATGGCCCAGACGCTGGGCAAGCCGGTCAACTTGCTGCACGTGCGGGTGCCGCCGGCGGACCAGCAGATCCTGCTGAAGGTGCGCTTCGCCAATGTGGACCGGGCGGCGACCTCGGATCTGGGGGCCAACCTGCTCAGCACGGGGGCGCTGAATACCCCCGGGCAGGTGGGCACCGGACAGTTCACCCCGCCGCGTGTGGACGTACAGGGCCGGGGCCTGGCCGGGACCCAGACCAGCTTCAGCCTGACGGATGCGTTGAACGTGTTCCTGTTCCGGCCGGACCTGAACCTGGGGGCCACCATCCGGGCCCTGCAACAGAAGCGGCTGCTGGAGATCCTGGCGGAGCCAAACTTGCTGGCGATCAACGGGAGGTCGGCCAGCTTCCTGGCGGGCGGCGAGTTTCCGGTGCCCGTGGTGCAGGCAGGGATGGGAGGGGTCGGAGCGATCACCATCCAGTGGCGGGAATTCGGCGTGCGGCTGAACTTCCAGCCCACCATTACGCCGCGGGGTACGATCCGGCTGCAGGTGACGCCGGAGGTGAGCTCGCTGGACTTCTCCAACGCGCTGATCATCAGCGGGTTCACGGTGCCGGCCATCTCGACGCGACGGGTGCAGACGGAGATCGAGTTGGAAACTGGGCAGAGCTTCGCCATCGCGGGCCTGCTGGACAACCGGGTGATCGAGAACCTGTCGAAGATCCCCGGCATCGGGGACATCCCGCTGCTGGGTAAGTTGTTCCAGTCGCGCTCGCGGACCAAGAGCAACACGGAGTTGCTGGTGGTGGTGACGCCGGAGCTGGTGCGGCCGAGCCCGGCGGGCCAGCCGGTGCCGGCCGTCAAGATGCCTGCGGAGTTCTTCAAAGGAGGCTCAGCGAGCCCGCCCAGGACCCCGGGGACGGACCTGACCGGGCCGGTGCCGGCGAAGCCGCCGCAGGAGACGGTGCCGGTGGAACAGCTCAGGGAGAAACCGGGCCAGGGAGCGGCAGCCGCGCCGGCGGTGCAGTACATCCCGCTGCTGCCGGTGCCAGTGCCGGCGCCCGGCGGGACGCCGGCGCAGAGCACGACGAGCACGCCCAAGCCGTGAAGCAGTAAGGAGCGCATGAACCCGCTGAACGTAGGGATGGTCATTTCAAACCAGGATCTCTGGAACGAGGTCCACGCGTGTTTGAAAGACCTGCCCGTGCGGGTGATCATGCAGCAGGCCGCGGTCGGCGACTGGAGCCTGTTCGTCGAGCAGTTGGAGCGCCTCCGTCCGGACGTGTTTCTGTTCGACATCACCCGGTCGATGCGGAGCTTCGAAGAGGCCATGCGGAGCATGCGGGCTGTGGCCTCGGTGCCGATGGTGGTGGCGCTGAACACGATCGCGGACCCCGAGACGATTCTGGCGGCGATTCGGGCGGGGGCCAACGAGTACCTGTATCCCCCGCTGGAGAGCGGGCTCAAGAAGGCGCTGGAACGGGCCTCGGCGGAGCGGGTGAAGAAGCAGGTGCGGACGCGGCCGCGGGCCAAGACGCTGGGGTTCCTGTCCTCGAAAGGGGGTTGCGGGGCGACCACGGTGGCCTGCCACGTGGCGGTGGAGCTGCAACGCATGACCAGCCAGGAGATCCTGCTGGCGGACTTCGACCTGGACGCGGGCATCGTGGGCTTCCTGATGAAGATCAAGACGCCCTACACGCTGCTGGACGCGGTGGAGAACATTCACCGGCTGGACCTGAGCTACTGGAAGGGGCTGATCTCGAACGGGCAGGCCAGCCTGGAGGTGATCCCGGCCCCGGCCGCCGCGACGCTGCGGCGGTCGGTGGATCCGGAGCCTTTCCGGCACGTGCTGAGCTTCATGCGCTCGGCCTACGACTGGGTGATCGCGGACCTGGGGCGGAACCTGAATGCCCTGTCGCTGCACTTGCTGGAAGACGTGGACGAGGTGTTCCTGATCGCCACGCTGGATTTGCCGGCGCTGCACTTGGCCAAGCTGGTGTCGCAGACGCTGATGGACCACGGGTTCGGCCAGAACCGGCTGCACTTGATACTGAACCGGATGCCCAAGCGGTCGGACCTGACGGCGGAGGAAGTGGAGCGGATTCTGGGCGTGCCGGTCTATGCGACGCTGCCCAACAACTACCCGGAGCTGTTCGAGGCCTACGCGCACGGCAACCTGTTGCCAGGGAGCACGGAGCTGGGGCAGCAGCTCAACAGGCTGACCATGAAGATTGCGGGCGTGCAGGCCCCCAAGAGCAAGTCGAAATACGCGTTCTCCATCTGAGGTGCGACCCCGTTCGCCAGCCCCCGCTGGGGGGAGCGGTCGAGCAGAGTGAGGGGGATGTCCCAGGCACGATTTCTGGAGAGGAGGTAGCAGGTCGGGATGGCAACCAACACGGCGGCGGCGAGCAGTAGCGCGGACACGGCGTGGGTAGCACGACTGCACGGCCCGCAGGTGCCCACGCCGGAGTACCAGGAGCTGAAGTTCACGCTGCACCGCAAGCTGCTCGAGCGGATCAATCTCGAGGCCCTGTCGTCGATCGCCGGGGAAAGGGTGCGGACGGAGATCCGCACCGCGGTGTCCCGGCTGGTCAGCGAGGAGCGGACGCCGCTGAGCTTGCTGGAGAAGGAGCGGGTCACCGAGGAAGTGCTCAACGAGGTGTTCGGGCTGGGGCCGCTGGAGCCGCTGCTGCAAGACCCGACGGTGTCGGACATCCTGGTGACGACGCCGCGGCTGGTATACGTGGAGCGCAACGGGAAGCTCCAGCGAACACCGGTGATGTTCAAGGACGACCAGCACCTGCTGCGGATCATCGAGAAGATAGTGTCGCGGGTGGGGCGGCGGGTGGACGAGTCCTCGCCGCTGGTGGACGCGCGGCTGCCGGACGGCTCGCGAGTGAACGCCGTGATCTCGCCGGTGGCGGTGGACGGGCCGCTGCTATCCATCCGGCGGTTCCGGCGGGACCCCATCCAGGCGGAGGAGCTGGTGCGGAACCTGACGTTGACCGAGGGGATGCTGCGGATCGCGCAGGCGTGCGTGCGATCGCGATTGAACATCGTCATCTCGGGCGGGACGGGGGCGGGCAAGACGACGCTGCTGAACGTGCTGTCGGGCTACATTCCGGAGGACGAGCGGATCGTCACCATCGAGGACGCGGCGGAGCTGCAACTGCGGCAGGTGCACGTGGCGCGGATGGAAGCGCGCCCGCCCAACATCGAAGGGATGGGAGCGATCCGCATCCGGCAACTGGTGATCAACGCGTTGCGTATGCGGCCGGACCGGATCATCGTGGGCGAGGTGCGTGGCGAGGAGGCGCTGGACATGCTCCAGGCGATGAACACGGGCCACGACGGGTCCCTGACCACCATCCACGCCAACAGCCCGCGGGACGCCATCGGGCGGCTGGAGGTGATGGTGGGGATGGCCAACGCCAACATAGGCGTGCGCGCCATCCGGCAGCAGGTCAGCTCGGCGGTGGACCTGTTCATCCAGATCGCGCGTTTCTCCGACGGGACGCGGCGGGTGACGCACCTGACCGAGTGCGTGGGGATGGAAGGCGACCAGGTAACCACGCAGGACATTTTCGTGTTCGAGAAGACGGGAGTCGCCGAGGATGGGCGCGTGCTGGGGCGGTTCCGGCCGACGGGCGTGCGGCCCAAGTTTTCCGAGCGGCTGCGGGCGGCGGGGATCCAGTTGCCGCAGCAGTTGTTCCAGACCTCGGTGGAGATCAGTTGAGGGCGGAGCCATGATCTACTTGCTGGTCTTCCTGGTGGTGTTCGCGCTGGTGGTGCTGAGCATCAGCCTGGGCGTGAGCGTCCTGGAGGCGCAGCGCAAGAAGCGCGTAGCCGCGATGCTGAAGACCGCCGGGGGCGAGGCGGTGGTGGTGGAGACCACGGTGTTGATGGAGACCGCCAAACCCATGGCGGCCCTGGGGCGGCTGGCGGCCCGTTTCAACCTCGGGCGGCGGATGGACGAGCGCATCCAGCAGTCGGGGCTGAGCTTTTCGCTGAATACGCTGCTGATCGTGATGCTGGCACTGATGGCGGCGGGAGCGCTGCTGGGGGCGAGGTTCCCGGTGCTGATTTCGCCGGCGCTGAGCACGCTGGTGGCGGCGGGCGTGCTGGGGCTGCTGCCGTACCTGTATGTGGAGAGCGTGCGGAAGAAGCGGCTGGCGGCCTTCGAGGAGCAGTTCCCGGAAGCGCTGGACTTTCTGGCGCGGGCCATGCGGGCGGGGCACGCCTTCGCCATCAGCCTGGAGATGCTGGCGGAGGAGTCGCAAGCGCCCCTGGCGCCGGAGACCCGCAAGGTGTTCAACGAGCACAACCTGGGCCTGCCGATCGAGACGGCGCTCAAGAACCTGGCCGGGCGCGTGCCGCTGCTGGACGTGAAGTTCTTCGTCTCGGCGGTGCTGCTGCAACGGGAGACAGGAGGCAACCTGGCGGAGGTGCTGACCAACCTGGCGCACATCATCCGGGAGCGTTTCAAACTGAAGGGCCAGGTGAAAGCAGCCTCGGCGCACGGGCGAATTACAGGCGCGGTGCTGACCGTCATGCCGATCGCGCTGATGCTGGGCCTGCTGGTGATCGCGCCGGGGTATCTGCAAAGCATGGCGCAGGATCCCGACGGCAGGTACATCGTCGTGGGCGCGGTGATCGGCCTGGTGGTGGGGCATTTCACGATCCGCAGGATCGTCAACATCAAGGTATGAAACCATGGCGATAGCACTTTCGATCGGCTTCTTCTGCCTGGTGATGGCGGCCCTTTCGGCGTACGGGTACCGGCTGTACGTGCGGCCGGTGCGGATCACGGAGCGGCTGGGCGGGCCGGTGGGAGCGCCGGAGGCGGCGCCGCTGGTGGTGGGGGAGGCCCCGCCGAGGCGCTTCCTGGTGCGGGTGATCGAGTACATCGGCGAGAAGGTGCCGCTGTCACCGGAGGACACCTCGCTGGCGCGGCGACGGCTGATGGCGGCGGGGTTCCGCTCGGAAATAGCAGTGCGCATCTACTACGGGCTGAAGATCGTGCTGGGCGTGGGCCTCTTCATCGTGGCCCTGGTGGGGCGGGAGTACGTGACGCTGAACCCGGTAGTGCGCATCGTGGTGTTGCTGGCCGGAGCGGCAGGGGGTTTCTTCGGACCGAACCTGGTGCTGGACCACCTCGTGGGGAGGCGGCAGGAGAGGCTGCGGCTGGCGCTGCCGGACGCCCTGGACCTGCTGGTGGTGTGCATGGAGGCGGGGCTGGGGCTGGATCAAGCCCTGGTGAACGTGGCGCGGGAACTGGAGATCACGCACAAAGAGATCTGCGAAGAATTCAACCTGGTGTCGCTGGAGATGCGGGCGGGCAAGCGGCGCACGGATGCGCTGAAGAACCTCGCCGGCCGCACGGGCGAGGGGGAGCTGCGCAAGTTGGTGGCCACGCTGGTGCAGGCGGACCGCTTCGGGGCGAGCATCGCCGACTCCCTGCGCACGCACTCGGAATTCATGCGGGTGCGGCGGCGGCAGGAGGCCGAGGAGCGGGCGTCCAAGGTGGGCGTCAAGCTGGTGTTCCCGATTTTCTTCTTCATCCTGCCCTCTATGCTGGTGGTGGCGGCGGGGCCGGGACTGCTGCAACTGTTCAAGAACCTGTTCCCGATGATGAGGCAGACCGGGCTTTAGGACTAAATCAACCAAGGAGACGAGACGATGAGCAACACGGTTTTGTCGGCAATCCTATGGATCGCAGCCGCAGGTATCCTGGTGCTGCTGATCATGCGCCGGCGCAAGCGCAAGATGCAGGGCTGACGCACGTGAGGCAGGCCGCGGGGTCTGCCCAGCCGATCAGCGGGAGATCCGCAGCGCTGACGGGCGATCTGCCATCGATCCTGGCCTGGCAAGGCCGCGACGGTGGTTGGGGATACCGCGGCGGCGGCTCGCGGACGGAGCCGACCGCCTACGCTCTGCTGGCGCTGGCGGCGCTGGGGCACGCAGGCGAGGAGTTCTCCCGGGGGCTGGCCTGGCTCGGCCGCACGCAGCGGTCCGACGGGGGCTGGGCGCCGCACCCTGCGGTAGAGGAGAGCACCTGGGTGACCGCGTTGCCGGCGCTGCTGATGGCAGAGCGGCCGGATGGGGGCGACACCGACAAGACCGTGAGCTGGCTGCTGCGGCAAGGCGGCTGGGAGTCCGGCTGGGTTCACCGGCTGCGAAACTGGCTGTTGGAACTGGGCACGCAGGGAGGCGAGAGCCTCCCGGGGTGGCCCTTCTATCCCGGTACCGCGGCTCGGGTGGCGCCGACCGCGCTGAGCATCCTGGCGCTGGAGAGGAGTCCAGGGAAAAAGGCGGCGGGAGAAGTGCGCCAGCGCACCGAGGCGGGGCGGGAGTTCCTGCTGGCCAGGCGGTGCCAGGACGGCGGCTGGAATCACGGGGCCTCGCGCGCGCTGGGATACGAAGCCGGCTCGTACCCTGAGACCACGGGTCAGGCGCTGCTGGTGTTGCGCGGTGTTGCGGCGCCGCGACTGGGCCCCAGCCCGAGGGCGGCCGAGGAAAGCCATCGGCGGTGCCGGTCGGCCGAGGGGCTGGCTTGGCTGCGGCTGGCACTGCTGGCGCACGGTCGAACCCCGGGAGGTTTTCCCCAAGCGGTGCGCTGCCGGACGGTGGTCGAGGCGGCGCTCTGGGTGCTGGCGGAGGCGGCGCGGTACTTCCAGACCATTCCGCGGTGCGAGGAGATCTTCACGGACCTGAGCCTGGATGACATCCAGCGCGTGGCGCTGGTCCGGCCGCGCTCGCGGCTCCGGCAGCTCTACCTGCCTCGCACGGTGCTAGGGGCCGAGCTGGTGGTGTCTCTGCCCAAGATGAAGACGCACCAGGGAAAGGCGAAGACGGCCGGCGTGCTGGTGGCGGGGAGCGACCCGGTAGCCGTGGACGCGACCTGCTACCGGATCATGGGGATCGATCCACAGAAGATCCGCGACCTGGAGATGGCGGCCGGGAACGGCCAGACACGCGAGGAGAACCTCGCGCAGATCGGGGAGGCGATCCACAGCGTGCACACGCCGTTCGCGCTGCTGCCGGAGTTCGCCAGGCTGCGGCTATGAGGAAGGCGCCCGGGACCTGAGCTGACCGCTAGGAGGCATGCCCGTGGAGAAGCGTCCGAGCAGGTGGGTGACGCTCCTGATGTGTGTCGCCGTCGCCGCGATCGCCATCCGCGTATTGCTCATGAGCTTGCCGCCGCTCGGCAGCTACGTGCGGACGCGGGTGGCACTGCTCCGGAGCAGATCCGTTGTGGACGACTACATCAGGCGTCACCAGGTGCGAAAGTTGCAGCTTGGCGCGGGAAACAACAGCCTGCGCGGGTGGCTCAACACCGATGTAGAGCCGGGACCTGGTCAGGCCTTCCTGGATGTCACGAAACCCTTCCCAGTGCCGGACAGGACCTTTCACTACGTCGCCAGTGAGCACCTCTTCGAGCACCTGAGTTACGAGGAGGGCCGCGCCATGCTGAAGGAGTGCTACCGGATCCTCCGGCCGGGGGGCAAAGTCAGGATCGCGACCCCGAATCTGTTGAGGCTTCTGGAGCTCTTCCGGCAGGACAAGACGGAAGAGGCGCGCCGCTACGTTGAACAGAAA
>CAZIRH010000146.1:0-10410 GCA_964541065.1 uncultured Solibacteraceae bacterium | reverse complement strand
TGCGCTCCACCTCGGCGTGGCTGCTGCGCACCGGATCGAAGGTCACCAGCACGGTGCAGTAGGCGGGATTCAGATTGCGCACCGCCGCGACCGGCTCCGTGCGCAGCAACCACAGCAGCCGCCGGACCCGCTCCCGCGCCTCCGCGCAGATCCGGTCGCCGAAGCGCACCACCACTGACCGGTCACCAGAAGGATGCACTTCCGCGCGCACCGCTCTACAGCCCGATCACGCGCAGACCCGTGGCCCGCGCGGCCAGGCCCAGGGCGGCGTCGTGGGTGGCCATGACCAAGCTCGAGGCGCTTCGCTCGGACCACAGCAGCGCCGTCGCCAGATGAATGGCGTCCAGGGTGCCGAGTGTCACAGGCAGTGGCTGCGCCGCACGGTGGAGGACGGGACGGGTGACCTCGACGACCTCCATCGTCTCCAGCAGCCGGAACACGGTTTCCCGCCGGAGCGCCCACTGCGCCTCTGGAGTCCTTTCCCGAAGCCGTAGCCGATCCAGCGACCGAAGGCACTCCGTCTCCACCAGCGCACTTACCACGCCCCCTTCCAGGGCAGTCCACGCGCGGAGCGAACCCGCCTGCCCGAGGACCCTGCGCAGCACGACCGACGAATCCAGGTAAGCGATCACCGCTCGCCTCGCTCCTCCAGCAACAGTTTCACGATGTCCGTCTTCGTCCGCAACGGCGGCGGCAGAGCCACCTCGCAAAGCCGCGGAGAGCCGGGGGCAGGCCGCCGGATGATCAGCGACGAGGCTTCCGATTCGTAGGGCACGATGCGCGCGATCGGCGTGTCGCGATCCATGACCGTGACCGTTTCACCCCGGCGCACCATGCGCAGGTGCTCGCTCAGCCGGCTCTTGAGTTCTGCGATGCGTACGGTTCTCATGACTATATGATAACCAGAAATGGTCAGGACCGCCAGCCGCGGTCACCGCGCCCCCGTCAGCTCCCCGACCAGCCCCTCGGCGCGGTAGATGGCCCGCAGGGCCTCGAGGATGCCCGCGGCGTGCACCGAGATGGACCGCGCGTGCTCATCGGTGTAGGTAAAATCCCACACCAGCGTCTGAAGGTTGCCGTCGAAGAGGATGCCCACCAGCTCGCCCTGGCGGTTCACCACCGGGCTGCCGGAGTTGCCGCCCACCGAGTCGTTGGTGCTCAGGAAGTTGAAGGGCGTGTCCTGCTTCAGCCGGTTCTTCGCATCGTGCCAGCTCGGCGGCAGGGCGAAGGGCTCCCGGTTCTCGTGCGCCTGGGCGTGCCGGAAAGCGCCGCCCAGGGTGGTGGCCCAGGCCAGCACGTTGCCCGCTTCCATGTACCCCTTCACCTGCCCCACGGACAGCCGCAGCGTGAAGGTCGCATCGGGGTAAGCCTCTGTCCCGTACACCTCGAAGCGCGCGTTGGCCAGCTTGCTGTAAGCCTGACGCAGCGGCTCCTCGACCTGCTCTTCGTAGGCCCTCCGGATCCGCCGCGCCGCGGGATCCACCAGCCGCGCCAGCGCGATCATGGGGTCGTCTGAAGCCTCGAGGGCCTTCTGGCCGCCCTGCGCCAACTGCTTGCGGAAGGTCACGTCCGCGAGGCGCGTGCCCCGCACGAGCTCTGCGGCGCGTTCGGCGGGCGACTTGCCGGCCAGCACCTTCTCGACCAGCGCATGGCCGGCCCCCAGCTTCTCGATGAGCAGGCCGAGCGAGTCCGTCAGCTTCACCGTCTCAAAGTCCGCGTAGACCGGCGCTTCCGAGAAGAGCTGCTGCTGGAGCGATTCGAGCGCCGCTTCCGAGTACTCGCGCAGGCGCTCCGCGTTGGGTTTGGACGTCTCCGCCGCCAGCCGCACCAGGCCGCGCGCGATGCCGAACAGGTCGCTGTTGAAGCCGTGGTTCAGTTCGAGCAGTGCCCGCTCCACCAAGACCTGGTCCCACGCCTTCAGCGCCGCGGTCACCTGCTCGAAGGCGCCCCCATAAGCCTGCTTCAGCTTCGCCGACGCCATGACTTTCTCCCGCAGCGCCGCCTCCTCCGCCCGCTTCCGCGCGATCACCGCCGGGTCCTGGAGCCCGGCCTGCATTCCCAAGTAGGCTTTGCGGCTGTTCTGGTAGCCGAAGAGCTCGTCCTGGGCCCGCCGCGCATTCTCGGTGCTCCGTTCGCTGAAGGTCCTGAGCAGCACCTCGCGCCGCCGCAGCAGATCCAGCACGTAGGGATTCCTCCGGTCGCGCAGAAACTCTAGATGGGCCACGGTGTCCATCCGGTCGGTCCGCCCGGGGTTGCCGGATACAAAGACCAGATCGCCCTCCTGCGCCCCCGCCGCGCTCCATCTGAGGTAGTCGCGAATCAGCGCCGGCCGGTCCTGCTCGTACACCCGAAAGAAGGAGATGTCCAGGTCGTAGCGCGGGTACTCGAAGTTGTCCGGATCCCCGCCGAAGAACGCGGCGGCCTTCTCCGGCGCAAACACCAGGCGCACGTCGGTGTACTTCTTGTAGCGGTAGAGGTGGTACCTGCCGCCGTTGTACAGCGTGATCACGTCGCTGCGCAGCCCGGTCTTGTCCAGCGACTCCTTCTCCAGGGTGTTCATGGCCGCCCGGCGGGCCTTCTCCGCCTCGGCCGGGCTCATGGCCGGCTTCACCGCCGCCTGCACCCGCGCCGTCACGTCCTCGATGCTGGCGAGCACGTTCAGCTCCAGGTCCGGGCACTTCCCCTCCTCGGAGCGGCTGCGCGCTTGGAAGCCCGTCGTCAGGTAGTCGCGGCCTTCGGTGCTGAGCTTCTGGATGCAGTCGGCGGCCACGTGATGGTTGGTCATCACCAGCCCGTCCGCCGACACGAACGAGCCCGAGCCGCCGCTGTTGAAGCGCACGGAGGCCCGCTGAAGATGCTCCATCCACCCCGCCGGCGGCTGGAAGCCATACTTCTGCCGCAGCACCCTCACCGGCGGATCGTTGAACAGCCACATGCCTTCGTCGGCGGCGGCCGCAATGGCCAGCGCGGCGCAGGCCACCCATACACGCCAGAATCGTGGGGTCATCTTTACAGTATGCCCCGTAGCCCCGCCCGGGGTATACTGCGGTCGTGCCGCCGCACGCTCGCCTCGGGAGACTCGCCAGGCGCACGATCGTTTTTCTCTTTGCCGCCGCCCTGCCGCTCGCGCACGCCGCCTCTCCGCCAGTGTCGCTGGTAACCGACCCCACTCCGGGGCCAGCCGCCCGCCACGGCCTGCGCCAGCTCCGGCGGGCGCTCGAGCAGCGCCAGCTCGAGTGCGAGGAAGTCACCGCCCTCGCCCGCGCCCGCGGCGGCATCCGCATCGTCGCCGGGCTGGCCCGCGGTGCGGGCGCAGCCACCGCGCTTCAGCACGCGCTGAGCGCGCCGGCACCCGAAGGCCCTGAGTCGCTCTCCATCCAGCACACAACCGCCGGCAACAAGCCGGTCCTCCTGGTCACCGGCGGCGATGACCGCGGTCTCATGTACGCCTTGCTGGACATCGCCGACCGCGTCGGCTGGGCCGCCGACCCCGCCCTGCCCTTCAGCGAAGTGCGCGACACCCGCGAGAAGCCCGCCGTCTCCGAGCGCGCCCTCTCCATCTACACCATGCACCGCGCCCACTTCGAGAGCTTCTTCTTCGACGAGGGCTACTGGACACGCTACCTCGATCTCCTCGCCAGGAACCGCTTCAACTCTTTCGCCCTGCTGTTCGCCTATGAAGCCGCCGGTTACTTCGCCCCCGCCTACCCCTACTTCTTCGACGTGGAGGGTTTCCCCGAGGTCCGCGTCGTCGGCCTCAGCAGGCAGCAACAACAGCGCAACCTCGCGGCCCTCCGCCGCCTGATCCGCATGGCCCACGACCGCGGGCTGAATTTCACCGTGGGCCTCTGGGACCACATCTACCGCGGCGGCGTGCAGGGGCCCACGGAGTACACCAGGCAACCGACCCCCGGGCTGGTCTGGGGTCTCCACGAAAAGAACCTCACGCCCTACATCACCGCCGCTTTGACCAGGTTCCTCCGCGAGCTGCCCGAGGTGGACGGCATCCAGTTCCGCATGCACTCCGAATCCGGCCTGCGCCCCGGCGAAATGAAGCAGTTCTGGGAAAGCCTCTACCAGGTCATGAAGCCGCACGGCGGCCGCACCCGCTTCACTTTCCGCATCAAGGAATTCCCCGACGAGCTGATCGACCGGGCCGTCGAGCTGGGCCTGAATTTCCGCCTCGCCACCAAGTACTGGGCCGAGCAGATGGGGCTGCCCTTCCATCCCACCCACATCAACCGTCAGAATCAGTTCGACCGCCGCCACAGCTACGCCGACGTGCTGCGCTACCCGCAGCGGTACAAGATGCACTGGCGGCTGTGGAACGGCGGCACCGCGCGCATCCTGCTATGGGGCGACCCGGACTACGCCCGCCGCTTCGCAGCCTCCACGCACCTCTACGACGGCGAAGGCTTCGAGGTGAACGAGCCGCTGGCCACCAAGATGGCCGGCCAGCCGCATGATGAGCCGCCCTTCGACCTGCTTCGTCCCCAGTACCGTTACTACGACTACGAGTTCGAGCGTTACTGGCACTTCTTCCAGGTCTTCGGCCGCCTCGGCTACAACCCTGATACCCCCGCCGAGGTCTGGCAGAAGGAGTTCGAGAGGCGCTTCGGCCGCGACGCCGCGCCCTACGTGGAAAAGGCTCTGCATCGCGCCAGCCAGGTCTTGCCGCGCATCATCGCCTCCTGCTTCCCTTACAACCGCTTCCCCACCACGCGCGGCTGGGTAGAGAAGCAGCGCTGGGAGGACCTGCCCGCTTACGCCCGCGCCGAGCCTAGCGACACCGAGCAGTTCCAGAGCTTCGACGAAGCCACTCGTAATCTCATCCAAGGCACGGAGTCCGCAAAGATTCACCCCCTGGCCACCAGCCACTGGTTCGCGCGGGCTTCTGCGGAGATCCTCGCGCTGGCCGCCGAGGCCGAGCGACGCAGCGGCTCACAGCGGAGCAAGGAATTCATCTCCACCCTGGTGGACCTGCGCATCCTGGCGCACCTGGCCCTCTATCACTCCCGCCGCCTCCCCGCCGGGCTGAGTTACGCGCTCTTCCAGCGCACCGGCGACCCCGGCACCCTCAGGGACGCCATCGCCCACGAGCGGCGCGCTATCGAAGCCTGGCAGGGCATTGTCGCGGCCGCCGGCGACGTCTATGACGACAACCTCCGCATGGGGCTGGCCAGCGCCGGACTCTCGGGTCACTGGAAGGACGAGCTGGCGGCCCTCCGCAAAGGCCTGGCGGAACTCGACCGCCAGCACGCGGCCTTGCCCGCCCGCTCGGGCGAGCCCGTCGCAGGCCCGCCCCCGCGCCGCTTCGCCGCCGACCGCGAGCCCCCGGTCGTGCGCCACACCCCCGTCAGCACGGCCCCCGCCTCGCAACCTGTACTCATCACCGCTCAGGTCGAGGATCCCTCCGGCGTCAAGTGGGTCCGCTTGCGCTACCGCGCTGTCAATCAGCACCAGGACTACCGCACCCTCGAAATGCTCCCCGCCGGCGCGGGCCACCTTTACCGCGCCGAGATCCCCGCTGCTCACATTGACCCCCGCTACGACCTCATATACTTCATCGAAGTCATGGACCAGGCTGGCAACGGTAGGATCCACCCGGACCTGGAAACCGAAACCCCCTACGTTGTCGTGAAGCTGGAGCGCTGAAAGGAGATACCCTCATGCAACGACGCGCGTTTTTCGGAACCGTTTTTTCCGGGCTGTCCGCCGCCGCGGCCAAGCCGCCCGCGCCCAAGGCGGGCGCCATCCCCATGCGCCCGCTCGGCAGGACCGGCCAGCAGCTCACCCTCATCGGCATGGGAGGCGCACGCTTCCACCTGATCCCCTTCGAGGAGGGCACAGCCTTGGTCCGACGCGCCTACTCGCTCGGCGTCAACTACTTCGACATGGCCCGCAGTTACTTCAATGGTAAAGCCGAAGATGTCTACGGCGCCGCCATCCCGCCCTTCCGCAAGCACATCTTCCTCACCACCAAGACCGGCCAACGCACCCGTAAGCAGGCCGAAGCCGAGCTGGACCTTTCTCTCAAGTTGATGAAGACCGACTATGTGGATCTCTGGCAACTGCACGGCGTCAACCAGAAGGAGGACATCGCCCGCATCCTGGCCCCCGGCGGCGCACTGGAAGCCTTCGAGGCCGCCAAGCAAGCCGGCAAGTGCCGCTTCATCGGCTTCACCGGCCACGCCGACCCCGCCTTGAACGTCGAAATGCTCCGCGGCTATGACCGCTTCGATACCATCTTCATGCCGCTCCACGTCGCCGACACCTTCTACCTGAGCTTCGAGAAGCAGGCCCTACCCGCCGCCCGCGAACGCGGCCTCGGCATCCTGGGCATGAAAATCTTCGGCAACGCCTTTCTGCTGCGCACCTTCAGCGTCCGCGACTGCCTCGCCTACACCCTCACGCTCCCCGTCACCGCCGTCACCCTCGGCTGCACCACCGTCGGCCAGCTCGAAGACGACGTCCGCATCGCACAGGCCTTCCAGCCCCTGAGCGACGCCGAAATGGACGCCCTGCGCGCCCGGGCCGCCGCCGACCGCTTCGACGTCATCCACGGCCCCGCCCTCGAGTACTGGAAGAGGCAGCCCTGAGCCACGCCCGCCGCCGTTTCCCCCAAGCGGCCTGGACGGAGACGGTTGCGGGTATACTGGATGGCGGCCAGGAAGCCATCATCGAGTGGCTGGCTTCCCTGCCGATAGGGGGCGCCACGAACACAACCAGAACGGCAGTCGCCAGTTCACCGGGTTCGGCATGACCCAGCGCAGGCGTGACGCCGGACCGTTATGGCCACTTATACAACCAGTGGGGGAGAACTTACAACATACCCGCGTTTCCGAAGCGCGACCGTAAGGGAGCGCTGCAAATGGGAGAACACATGTTGAACCGCAGGGATTTTCTGAAAGCCGGAGCGGCCGGCGTGGCCGCGACCGAAGCAACAGGGGCCGCTCCGGGCGGCAGCAAGATGATCGGCATCCAGGTCGGGGCCGTCTCCTTCGTGGATGAAGGCACGGAGAAGGTCCTCGACATCTTCCAGGAGCGGGCCGCCATCAACACGCTGTTTCTGGCGACGTTCACTTATGGACGTGGCATCGCGGGCCGCCAGGTGCCCGGCCAGCCGCTGCCGGATCACGGCAAGCAGGAATACGACCTGGATTTCCACGGCGGCAACTACGGCACCGTGCACGCCCAGTATTACAGAGACACTGGTGTCAAACCCGAGGACACGCGCGCGCCCGATCACGGCAATCTCGACATCATCCCCGAGGTGTTGCCCAAAGCCAAGCAGCGCGGCATGCGGACCATCCTCTGGACCGAGGACGTCTGGCGCTACGACCTGCCGGGCATCGAGAAACTCCAGGAGGTGGACCTCTACGGGCGCCGGGCACAACGGCTGTGCGTGAACAACCCGTATCACCGCAACTTCCTGCTGGGCCTGGTGGAGGACTACACCCGGTCGTACGAAATCGACGGCCTCATGTGGGGCTCGGAACGCCACGGCGCCCTCGGGACCGCGCTGGGCTCGAGCCACGGTGGGCGCGGCAGCAACCCCGGCGCCGTCGGCTGCTTCTGCGAGTTCTGCGAGAAGAAGGCCCGCCAGCAGGGAATCGTGCGCCTGGAGCGCGTCAAAGAGGGCTGCCGCGAATTGGAGCGCTTCGTGCGCGCCAGCCGCGCCGGCCAGCGGCCCGTGGACGGCCACTACGTCACCTTCTTGCGCATCCTCATGCGGTACCCGGAAATCCTCGCCTGGGAGCAGTTCTGGCATGACGGCCTGCGCGAGATTTACGCCGCCATGCGCGACCAGGCGCGCTCCATCAAGCCCCACCTACAGGTGGGCTGGCACATCTGGCACAACAACTCCTTCAGCCCCTTCTACCGCGCCCAGCAGGACCTTAAGGAACTGGCCAAGTGCTCGGACTTCCTGAAGATGGTGATGTACCACAACTGCGGCGGGGAGCGTATGGCGAGCTACATCGACAGCGTCACCGGGGCCCTCTACGGCGACTTGCCCAAGCCGGAAGCGCTCGACTTCACCTACCGCGTCATGAACTACCGGGAGCGCGGCTACGAGCAGATCCCCTTCACCGGGCTGTCGGCGGACTACGTCTTTCGCGAGGCCAAACGCGCGGTGGAGGCCGCCGCCGGCGCCAACCTCCTGATCTGGCCGGGCATCGACATCGACATCCCCACCGGCAGGAACCAGAGCAAGAGCACCCCGCAGGGCACTAAGGACGCCGTGCTGGCCGCCTTCAAGGCCGGTTCGCACGGCGTCATCCTCTCGCGCAAGTACTCCGAGATGAAGCTGGCCAACCTGAGTGGCGCGGGTGAAGCCATCCGGGAGCTGAAACTCGCATGAGCACGCGTCGGGAATTCCTCGGCGCGAGCGGGGCGGGGATCGCGGCCTCCGCCGCCCAGGGAGCGCCCGCTGCTCTACCGTGGTACCGCCGCGCGCTGCGCTGGGGACAGACCAACATCTCCGAGCGAGACCCCACGCGCTACGACATCCCCTGGTGGCGGGAATACTGGAAGCGGACCCAAATCCAGGGCGTCATCATCAACGCCGGCGGCATCTTCGCCTACTACCCGAGCAAGTACCCGCTGCATCACCGCGCTCAGTTTTTGGGCGAACGCGACCTCTACGGCGAGCTGGCCCGCGCGGCCCATGAAGACGGCCTGTTCGTCCTGGCCCGCATGGATTCTAACCGCGCCGCCGAGGAGTTCTTCCGCGCCCACCCCGACTGGTTCGCCCTCGAGGCCGAAGGGAAGCCCTACCGCGCCGCCGACCGCTACGTCGCCTGCGTCAACAGCCCTTACTACGACGAGTGGATCCCCGCCATCCTGCGCGAGATCATCGAGCGCACGCATCCGGAAGGCATCACCGACAACAGTTGGAGCGGCCTGGGCCGCGACAGCATCTGCTATTGCGTCCACTGCGAGCGCCGCTTCCGCGCCCGCACCGGCCAACCCATCCCCCGCCGGAAGGACTGGGACGACCCCGCTTACCGCGAATGGATCCAATGGAACTACGAGCGCCGGCTCGAAATCTGGGATCTCAACAACCGCACTACCCAAAACGCGGGCGGCCCGGATTGCCTCTGGGTCGGCATGAACAGCGGCTCCGTCTTGAGCCAGTGCCGCTCCTTCCGCGACTACAAGGAAATCTGCCGCCGCGCGGAGATCATCATGCTCGACCACCAGCGCCGCGACGATGCAACCGGCTTCCAGCAGAACGCCGACGCCGGCAAGCTCATCCACGGCCTGCTGGGCTGGGAGAAGCTCATTCCCGAGAGCATGGCGATGTATCAGGCGGGCCGCACCTCTTTCCGCCTGGCCGCGAAGCCCGCCGCCGAGGCCCGCATGTGGATGCTCGCGGGGCTGGCCGGCGGCATCCAGCCCTGGTGGCACCACGTGGGCGCCTACCACGAGGACCGGCGCAAGTATCGCACCGCCGAGCCCGTGCTGCGCTGGCACAAAGCCAACGAGGAGTACCTGGTGAACCGCCGGCCCGTGGCCACCGTGGGCCTGGTGTGGTCGCAGCGGAACGCCGACTTCTACGGCCGCGATCAGGCCGACGAGTTGATCGAGCTGCCCTACCGCGGCGTCGCGGAGGCGCTGGTGCGCGCTCGAATCCCCTACCTGCCCGTCCACGCCGACCACATCGACCGCGACGGCGCCGGCCTGGCGGTGCTGATCCTGCCGAACCTGGGAGCGATGTCAGACGCGCAGTGCGCCGCCGTACGCCGCTTCGTCCAGCGCGGCGGCTCCTTGATCGCCACCGGCGCCAGCAGCCTTTACACCGAATGGGGCGACCCACGCCAGGACTTCGCCCTGGCCGGCCTCTTCAAGGCTCACGCGCCGCGGCCCGGCTGGCCTGACCGCAGGTGGGCCTCCGGCTCGTTCCATACCTACCTCCGCCTCACGCCGGAGCTCCGCGCACGCGTCTGGGGTCCCCAGGCCGGCGACGAGCCGGTCCCCGTGGGCGAGCGGCATCCCGTGCTCGCCGGCTTTGACGAGACCGACATACTCCCCTTTGGCGGCATGCTGGAGGCGATGCGGACCGACCCCGGCGCCTTGGTCCCGCTCACCTTCATCCCGCCCTTCCCGGTCTACCCTCCGGAGACCGCCTGGATGCGCGAGCCGAAAACCGAGATTCCCGCACTGGTCCTCTCGACGCACGGCGGGAGCCGCGTCGCCTACCTGCCCGCCGACCTCGACCGCTGCTTCGCCCGCGACCACCTGCCCGACCACGCCCGCCTCCTGGCCAACTTGGCTCGCTGGGCATGCGCCGGCAACATTCCGCTCGCGGTCGAAGGCCCCGGGCTGATCGACTGCCGCCTCTACCGGCAGCCCGGCCGCCTCATCCTGCACCTGGTCAACCTGAACAACGCCGGCGCCTGGCGCGCC
>CAZIRH010000145.1:0-10422 GCA_964541065.1 uncultured Solibacteraceae bacterium | reverse complement strand
CTCGGGCCGGTCACCCAGGCCGGCTGCGGCAACCTCTGCCCGCCGCTGGGCCGCCGCGGCTCGGGCGCGTTTCTGGCCGGCCTCTCCTGGCCGGACCAGGAGGGCTACCCCGACTCAACCGACCGCAACGTCATGGTCGTCGCCATCATCGAGGAAGCCCGGGCGGTCGAGCAGATCGACGAGATTGCCGCCACGCCCGGTGTGGATGTGCTGTTTATCGGCACCAGTGATCTCTCCTTCTCCCTGGGTTTGCGCGGGTGCCAGGATCACCCCGCGCTCGAAGAGGCCGTGGCCAAGGTGGCTGTCGCTGCGCAAAAGCACGGCAAGTTCCTGGGCCGACCCGTTTTCGCCGCGGAGTGCATCCCCCAGTTCGTCGACCAGGGCTTCCGGTTCTTCCAGGCTTCGAGCGATTTGCGCCTGCTGGCCGCCGGCGCCCGCCAGTTCCTGGGCGCGTTCGGCCGCGCTCTCTAGATCGTCGCCGCCAGAAACCCGCCGTCCACGCGCAGAATGCTGCCCGTGACGAACGAAGATGCGCGCTCCGAGGCCAGGTACACCGCCGCGCCCACCAGCTCCGAGGCCTCCCCAAAGCGCTTCATGGGCGTGTGGCCCATGATGGAGGCGGTGCGCTCCGGGGTCAGGATCCGCCGGTTCTGCTCCGCCGGGAAGAACCCCGGCAGAATGGCGTTCACGCGCACGCGGTGCGGCGCGAACTCCCGCGCCAGGAACTCCGTGATCGAGTTCACGCCCGCCTTGGTAACGCTGTAGGTGAACACCTTCGACAGCGGCGGGCCCGAGGACACCGAAGAGATGTTGATGATCGAGCCGCCCCGTCCCGCCTCGCACATCGCCTTCCCGAACACCTGGCAGGCCAGAAAGACGCTCTTCAGGTTCACGTCGAGGATCTTCTGCCATTCCTGCTCACCGATCTCGAAGAACGGCGTCGGTGAGTTGATGCCCGCGGCGTTGAGCAGGATGTCAACGTGTCCGAAGGTCTCCAGGATCTGGGCGAGCGCCTGCTCGAGGACCGGCTTGCTGGTGGCGTCGTTGGGGATGGCGATCGCCCGCCCCCCCAGTTCGCGGATGGCTGCAGCGCGCGCTTCGGCGTTCCCGGCGTGGAGATCCAGCACCGCCACGGCGGCGCCGGCCCGCGCCAAGCCCATCGCCATCTCGCCGGCCAGCACCCCGCCGCCGCCGATCACCGCGGCGGCTTTCCCATCAAGACAGAAAAGGTCGTTTCCCTGCATGGCTGACCCTCCATTTTGGCACAGGCCAGCGCGCTAGAATGCGGTGTAGCCCGAGGTGAGTGATGACCCTGCTTGCAGCCCTGGCTCTGCTGGCGGCCGTCCCGCCGGAAGCGGCCGTGCTCAAACCCGTCGCCAATATGTACTCGGCGGCGACCGCGGACACCGATGTGGTCTCCCAGGCCATCTACGGCACTACCGTCGCCGCCCTCGAAGAAAGAGACGGATGGATCAAGGTGCGCACGCCGGACGACTACACCGGCTGGATGCCCGCCGTCTGTCTGCGCCGCGGGCGCGCCTACGCCGCCGCAGGCCGCATCGCCCAGGTGGACAGCCTGTTCGCCAGCCTCTACCGCGAGCCGGACGTCACCAAGCATCAGCCGGTGCTCACTGTCCCCTTCGAGAGCCGGCTGGAAGTGGTCGCCGAGCCGGAGAACAACCCGCGCTGGATTCAGGTCCGCCTGGTCGATGACCGTCTGGCGTGGGTGCAGCGCGGCGACGTGGTCTTCGACCCCGCGCCGCTCTCGATCGAGGCCACGGTCACACTCGGCAAACGCTTCCTCGGGCTGCCCTACCTGTGGGGTGGAACCTCGAGCTTCGGCTTCGATTGCTCGGGCTTCGCCCAGATGCTCTGCCGCCGCCGCGGCGTCATCATCCCGCGCGACGCCAAGCCGCAAGCGCACTGGAAGGGCCTGGCGCCGGTCGAGCGCGGGGATCTGAGGCCCGGCGACCTGCTCTACTTCGGCCGCTCACTCGACAGAATCACTCACACCGGCATGTACCTCGGCGACGGCCTGTTCATCAACGCCACCACCTACGAGCGCCCCATGGTGCGCATCGACAATCTGAACGAAGAGCACTGGACCAGGCTCTACGTCGCCGCCAGGAGGCTGAAATGAACCGGCGCCAACTGATCCAGACGCTCGCTGGGGCGGGCCTCTGGCCTGCCACCGGCGCGGTTGTGGAGACCCGCGTGGTCCGCCTCAATTTGCGCCACACCTGGACGGTGGCCACCTCCTCGAGCGACTTCCGCGACACCCTGCACCTGCGCTACACGCGCGACGGGGTGACCGGCGTGGGCGAGGGCGCGCCCCTGGCGCGCTACCAGGAGGACGCCCGCTCCGCCCTGGCCGCCGTGATGTCCCTCCAGGAGTTCCTCACCGCCGCCAACCCCTGGCACTTCTCCAAGCTCATGGCCGAGGTCTTCCGCCGCATCCAGGGCCAGTGGGCGGCCAAGGCCGCCATCGACATCGCGCTCATGGACTGGGTCGGCCAGAAGCTCGGCGTGCCGCTCTACCGCTACTTCGGACTGGACGCGCGCGACGCGCCTGTCACCACCTTCTCCATCGGCCTCGATACGCCGGAGATCACGCGCCAGAAGGTCCGCGAGGCCGCGGCCTTCCCCATCCTCAAGATCAAGGTGGGCCTGGCCACCGACGAGCAGACGCTCGCCGCCGTCCGCAGCGTCACCGACAAGCCCTTGCGCGTGGACGCCAATGAGGGCTGGAAGTCGAAAGAAGAAGCCGTTCGCAAGATCAACTGGCTTGAGAAGCAGGGCGTCGAGTTCGTCGAGCAGCCTCTGCCGGCGGAGATGATCGAGGAGACCGGCTGGGTGCGCAGCCGCGTGCACATCCCCGTCATCGCCGACGAAGCCTGTCTGCACCCCGCGGACATCCCCAGGCTGGCCGGCGCTTTCGACGGCGTCAACATCAAGCTGGACAAGTGCGGCGGCATCCTCGAGGCCCACCGCATGATCCAACTGGCCCGGTCCCTGGGCATGAAAACCATGCTCGGCTGCATGGTCTCCAGTTCCGCGAGCGTCACCGCCGCCGCACACCTGTCGCCCCTGGTGGACTACGCGGACCTGGACGGCAACCTGCTCATCTCGAACGACCCCTACGTGGGCGTGAAGGTCGAAAAAGGGAAGCTGATCCTGCCCGCCGGCCCTGGCCTGGGCCTGAAGCCGGCGCGGTAGATCTCCCGCCTTGCCCGGACAGGGCCCGACCCTTCCCCAGCTTGACCTCGCCGCGCCCGCCGGTGTAATCTCGGCTATTCGCAGGAGATTGGCATGATCTTGCCCCACACCTATCTGGCTGCCCTCTTGATTTCCATCCTGTCGATGATCTGCTGGGGATCCTGGGCCAATACCCAGAAATTGACGGGCAAATGGCGTTTCGAGCTCTACTACTTCGACTACACCTTTGGCCTGGTGCTGGCCGCAGTGCTGGCCGCCTACACCTTCGGCACGCTGGGCTTCGACGGCTTCCTGTTCTCCGACGACCTGCTGCGCGCCGGCCGCCGCAGCCTGGCCTACGGCTTCGGCGCAGGCGTGATCTTCAACCTGGCCAACATGCTGCTGGTGGCGGCCATCTCGGTGACTGGTCTGGCGGTGGCCTTTCCCGTGGGCATCGGACTGGCCCTCGTTATTGGGGTGGTCTGGAACTACATCATCAGCCCGCAGGGGAATCCCACCCTGCTGTTCACCGGGGTCGGCATCGTGCTGGCCGCCATCGTGGTGGACGCCATCGCCTACCGCGCCCACGCCAGCGGCAAGGCTAAGAGGGACATCAGAGCCGGCCGCGGCGACAGCATCATTGCCAAGATCAGTTGGAAAGGCATCCTGCTGAGCCTGGCCAGCGGGTTGCTGATGGGCTCCTTCTACCCCCTGGTGGAAATGGGCAAAGCCGGAGACACCGGCTTGGGACCGTACGCCATCGCGTTCGTCTTCGCCCTGGGCGTGTTGGTATCCACCTTCGTTTTCAACCTGTTCTTCATGAACCTGCCGGTGCAGGGCCAGCCCGTGGAGCTGCTGGACTACTTCAGAGGCCGCTGGAGGCAGCACCTGCTGGGGCTGGCCGGGGGCGCCATCTGGGCCGCGGGCACCATCTCGAATTTCGTGGCCGCCAGCGCTCCGCAGGAGGTGCAGGTGGGACCGGCCGTCAGCTACGCCCTGGGGCAGGGCGCCACCCTGATCAGCGCTCTGTGGGGTCTGCTGGTGTGGAGGGAGTTCGCGGGCGCCAGCGGCCGCGTCAAGCTCCTGCTGGTGGTCATGCTGGTGCTGTTCGCCATCGGCCTGGGCATGGTGTCGATCGCCCCGCTGTACGCGGGGCGGTAGCGCAGGCCTGCTCCTCTGTACTACTAACGCACGGAATCTTGTCCGGCTGCGAAGACTCCCGAGGGACGGCCTCTTCCGGTCTTTTTGCCTTTTGCCCTTTGCCTTTTGCCTTGCGGCGCAGCCGCTCTGTGTGGCTTACCCCCGGCAGCGCGCCACCGCCGCCCGCCAGCCGGCGAAAAGTTCCTCGCGCCGCGCAGCGTCCATCCGCGGCTCGAAGACCCGCTGAACGCGCCAGAACCCCTCGATCTCCCCGAGGCTGCGCCAGAAGCCGGTAGCCAGCCCCGCCAGGTAGGCCGCGCCCAACGCGGTGGTCTCGATGTCCGCGGGCCGCGCCACCGGACACCCCAGCACGTCAGCCTGAAACTGCATCAGGAAGTCGTTGCCCGCCGCGCCGCCGTCGGCGCGCAACTCCTTGAGTTGCTCGCCCGCATCCGCCTCCATGGCCTCGACCAGCTCACGCGTCTGGTAGGCGATGCTCTCCAGGGCCGCCCGGACCAGGTGCGCGCGCCCGGTGGCCCGGGTGAGCCCGGTCACCAGGCCGCGGGCCCCGGAATCCCAGTGCGGCGCTCCCAGCCCCACGAACGCCGGGACGAAGTATACGCCGCCGGTATCCGGCACCGAAGCGGCCAGCTTCTCGGAGGCCGCCGCGGTCTCGATCAGCCCGAGCTGGTCGCGCAACCACTGGATCGCCGCGCCCGCGATGAACACGCTGCCCTCGATGGCGAACTGCGCGCGCCGATCCGTCGAAGCCGCGCGGGTCGCCAGCAGCCGGTGGCGCGATACCGGTACGCGCTCGCCCGTATGCATCAGGGCGAAGCAGCCCGTCCCGTACGTGTTCTTCGAAAGACCGGAATGGAAACAGGCCTGGCCTACCAGCGCCGCCTGCTGATCGCCGGCGATGCCCGCGATGGGGATCTCCGCCGCCAAGTGCTCCCCGCGGCAAACGCCCACCACGGCGCTGGAGGGCTCGATGCGCGGCAACATCGCGCGCGGCACGTCGAAGATCTGAAGCAGCTCGTCGTCCCAGTCGCCCGTGGCCAGGTTCATCAGCATGGTCCGCGAGGCGTTGGACGGGTCCGTAACGTGCACCGCGCCCCCGGTGAGCTGCCAGATCAGCCAGGTGTCCACGTTGCCGAACAGCAGTTGCCCGTCGCGCGCTCTGGCCCGCGCATCCGGCACGCGGTCCAGGATCCAGCCCAGCTTGCTGGCCGAGAAGTACGCGTCAATCACCAGCCCCGTTTTGGCCGTGATGATCGCGGCCTGCCTCGAAGCCGCCAGCTCGGCGCACACCCCGGCCGTGCGGCGGCACTGCCAGACGATGGCCGGCGCGGCGGGCTGCCCCGTCGCGCGGTCCCACACGATGGTGGTCTCGCGCTGGTTGGTGATGCCGGCGCCGCGGATGTCGCCAGCCGCGATGCCCGTCGTCGCCAGCAGCCGGCGCGCCGCCTCCAGTTGCGCCGCCCAGATCTGGAGCGCGTCCTGCTCCACCCATCCGGGCTGCGGGAAATGACAGTGAACGAGGCTGGATTCCATGCCCACCCGGCGCCCCCGCTCGTCGTAGAGCACGGCCCGCGCGCTGGTGGTTCCTTCATCCAGGGAGAGTATGAATGGCACTTGAGCATTATACGGCGGCGGCGCGTGCTCTAATGAGGGGATGCGCACGCTGGTTGCCGCCCCCCTGTGCTGTGTGCTTCTGGCCGCCGCGGACCGCCCCGGCCTCCCGCGGCACATCGTTGGCGCCTCCGAGCCGCTGACCGCGCCGAGCGCCGCGCCTGCGCGCGCCGTCGCCCGAAACTTCATCCGCCAGTTGGCCGCTTCCCATGGCCTGGAGGCCGAAGACCTGGCCGGGCTGTACGTGGTCAAGGAATACCGCAGCGCGCACAACGGCGTCACGCACCTCGTGTACCGCCAGCGATTTCACGGCCTCGACGTGTACAACGCCGAGTGGACCGTGAACATCGACCGCGACGGCCGCGTCCTCAACGCCGGCGGACTCCTCACTCGCCGGCCTGAAGCCGGCGTCCGGGCGCCCGCTGCCGCCCCCGCCGCCGGAGCGCTCGGGGGCCAGCCCGTCTGGTACCGCCTCCGTGGCGTGCTGCGCCCCGCCTGGGTCTTCTGCATCCCGGACGAAAACGGCGTGGACAACTACGCCACCGTGGTGGACGCCGACACGCAAGAGGTCCTGGCCCAGAGGAACCTCACCCTGTACCAGGAGCCGCCGCGCGGCCTGGTTTTCGAACGTCAGAGCCCGCAGCCCAACCCGTCGCCGGGCGTACTGCTCACGGCCCCGCCGCCGTACGTCGGGCGTACCACGCAATCGTTCGCCGGGGACCCCAACGCCTCGCCGCGCGGCTGGGTCAGCGGCGCCGCCACCGTGGGCAACAACGTCGTGGCATCCGACAACCCTCCGGGCACCGTGTTCCTGGAAAACGCCCTCCCCGCCGTCTCCCCAACGCGCGACTTCAGCTTCCCGCTCGAGCTCGGCCCCGGCGCACCCAACCCGGTCAGGTTCCGCGACGCCGCCATCGCCAATCTCTTCTACTGGGCCAACCGCGCCCACGATCTGTTCTACCAGCTCGGCTTCGACGAGGCTGCCGGCAATTTCCAGCAGGACAACTTCGGGCGGGGCGGCGTGGGCGGCGACCCCATGATCGCCTTCAGCCAGTTCGGCGCCGCCGCCAACTCCAGCGCTCCCCTCAACAACGCCTTCTTCACCGCCGACCGCTGGGGCGAAGACGGCGGCCAGGCTTCCATCAACATGTACCTGGGCGCGACCAGCCAACCGGGCGTCTTCACCGACGGCTCCTACGACGCGGAGGTCATCGTCCACGAGTACACGCACGGCGTGAGCACCCGGCTGGTGCGTCAGTTGGACGGCCACCAGTGCGACTCGATGGGCGAGGGCTGGAGCGACTTCTTCGGCCTCGAGTTCACCATCCCCGAAGGCTCGCCTCCGGACGGCAGCTACCCCCAGGGCGAGTACCTCTTCCAGTTGTTCGGCACCGGCATCCGCACCCGGCTCTACTCCACCAACCTGGAGATCAACCCCCTCACCTACAAGTCCCTGGGCCGCGTGCGCGCCACACCCGAGGTGCACGGGGACGGCGAAATCTGGATGCTGGCCCTCTGGGAGATGCGCGCCAACCTGATCCGCCAGTTCGGCGAGCAGGAGGGCCGCCGCCGCACGCGCCTGCTGGTGATCGACGGCATGAAGCTCTCGCCGCCCGCGCCCACCATGGTGGACATGCGCGACGCCATTCTGCTGGCCGACCGCGTGGATTTCGCGGGCGCCAGCCAGCAGCAGCTCTGGGCGGCCTTCGCCAGGCGCGGCCTGGGCGTGCTCGCCTACAGCGCCGATCCCAACTCGCTCCACGTGCTGCCTTCCTTCGAGACTCCCTCGCCCGCCGGCGTCATGCGCTTCTTCGAGGACCACTACGTGATCGGCGAGACCGTGTACCTGGCGCTCCACGACGCCAATGCCACTGCCCCGACGGTGCCGATCCAGTTCACCACCGCCTCGGGCGACTACGAGAGCCTCCTGCTTCAGCGCAGCGGCAGCCTGTACTGGGGCTCCATCCGCACCTCCGGCAGCGGCTCGGTGGTCAGGACGAACGGGGCGCTGGAGGTCATCCCCTGGGACTTCGTCACCGCCTACTACCTGGATTTCGACCCCGGCGGGGCGCCGCGCCTGATGGAGGTCACCGTGGCGGTTCGTCCGGGGTACACGGCTCTCACCGGTGCCAACCAGCTCCCCGCAGTCTCACCCGAGGAGAGACCCCTGTTCAGCATTCCCAGCGACGCACGCACCTCGGGTGTGAGCACGCGCGTCAATTTGCCCTTCCCCTTCCCGTTTTTCGGCCACACTTACACCACGCTGCGGGTGTACAGCGACGGCTTGCTGGCCTTCGACCTGCCCTTGTTCGCCCCCTGCACCGACCGCGCGTCGCTGGCGCTCACCAACGGCATTGCGCCCATGTGGACCAGCCTGGCCTACGGGGGCACCGCTCAGAAGAGCGAGAACGTCTACCAGAGCGGCGGTCCCGGCTGGGTGACCTTTCGCTGGGCGGCCGAAACCCTGCCGCCCTCGAGCTTCGGCCTCAGGCCCGACCCTGTGAGCTTCTCCGCCACCCTGTTCGAAGACGGCCGCATCCAGTTCCTCTACGGAGAGGGCAACAAGAACCTCACGGCCGGCTCCGTGACGGCCGCGGCGCTCGGGTGCGCGGGCGGCGGCCCCACCGTGGGCCTCTCCAACGGGCACGAGACCTACGCGCTGATCTCCTCCTACCACGACGGGCGGCCGGACCTGGAGAAAGCGCTCACCCTGGCCTTCGAGCCGCCCTTCGGCTCCTCCACGATTCCCGTCGTCCAGCTCGAGTCGCCCGCCGCGGATCAGCACTACCAGGGCATCATGACGGTGCGCGGAATCGCTTACGACGACCAGTCGCCCATCACCCGCGTGGACGTGCTCATCGACGGCGTGGCCCGCGCTCGCGCCTCCGTCAGCGTCTCCCGTTCCGACTTCTGCTCCGCCCAGAAGGTGCGCGGCTGCCCGCTGGTCGGCTTCAGCACCTCACTCGACCTGGCGCGTCTCGAGCTCACCCCTGGCCCCCACACGCTGCGCCTTCGCGCCACTAACGCGCGCGGCGCATTTCAGGAACACCCCGGCGAGCCCCTGCCGTTCTTCGTGGACCCGGAGGGGCCGCGCCCGGCCACCGGGGCCATCGAAGCGCCGGCCGACGGCGCGGAGCTGGCCGGCACCGTGACGGTGAAAGGCTACGCCTACGCCGCGGACCTTCGCCTGAGCGCCGTGGACGTTCTCCTCGACGGCGTCACCTACGGCGCGGCCACTTACAACCAGCGCCGCGATGACATCTGCGCCCCGCTGACGGAGAAGCCCCCCAACTGCCCCAACGTCGGTTTCAGCTTCAACCTGAACACCAGGGCCGGCACCGTCCCGCTGCCCAACGGCCGGCACGCTCTCCAGGTCCGCGCGCGCGACGAACGCGACCGTTACACCCTCATCCCCGAGACACCGCTGACGGTGGTCGTCAACAACCCTGTGAACCAGCTTCCCCAGGGCGTGCTGGTCGCCCCCAAGCCGAATGATACGCTCCGCGGAAAGCTCGGCATCTCCGGCTACGCCTGGGACCCCGACGGCAGGGTGATCGCGGTGACGCTGTTCATCGACGGCAGCGCATTTCTCACGCTGCGCTATGGCCTGCCGCGCCCCGAAGAGTGCGCGCAGCTCAGCGGCGTGAGCGCCTGCCCCAACATCGGCTTCGAGGGCGAGCTCGACACCACTCAACTCGCCAACGGCCCACACGTGCTGGGAGTCCACCTCGCCGACAATCTCGGGGCCACGCTCATCGTTCCCCGGCTGGTGCGCTACGGCATGAACGTCTTCATCGAGAACTGAGCGCAATCCCGGTGGGGCGCTCCATCGTTTTGCGGAGGCCTACCGAGACGCGCGTGTGTACGACTCGCCTTGTCCCTCATTCTTCGGAAAAAGAGGTGGCACAGGCATTCGTGCCTGTGTGTTGCGTGCCCCCCCCCAACAGGCCTGGAGGCCTATTCCACCTGTTCGCCGCTCAAACTGGGGGAGGGCAAGATCCGGAAGCCCGGCAAGGACGGCCCCGCTCCGAACAGGGCCGCGCTTCACTCCTCCGCATCGTCAATCTCTTGCCGATGCGGGCGGTGGAAGCGGCCAATTGTGCTACACTCTTCCCCAAATCATGGCTATGTGTACGCGCTGCTCGGCCGAGGTTCCGCCGACCAGCCACTTCTGCCCCAACTGCGGTACGCCCGCGCCCGGCTCCTCAGAGACCGCCACGGTGACCATGCCGCACGCTGCGGCGCCACGGATGAGTGCAACCAGCACACCCGATGAGGGCCGGTTCCCGCCTGGCGCCGTGCTGGCGCAACGTTATCGCATCGCGGGCCGCCTGGGCCAAGGCGGCATGGGTGAAGTCTACAAGGCCACCGACCTCCTGCTGGGCCAGACCGTCGCGCTCAAGTTCCTTCCCCAGGGCATCGCCGCCAATGCGCCCGCGCTGGAGCGCTTCCGCA
>CAZIRH010000144.1:0-10463 GCA_964541065.1 uncultured Solibacteraceae bacterium | reverse complement strand
GGATGCCCTGCGGAAAGCCACCCTGCTGGCCCTCGAGGTGGCAGAACGGGCTTTTCAGTTGGGGGTCCGGCTCGAGGAGATGGAGCATGCGCTGCCGTCACGCTTTGCCGCCGACCTGGCAGCGGCGCGGGCGCTGGCCCGGGCCGCCAAGACCGCGGCGCTGGCCTGCCTGAGCGCCCATCTGGAATCCATCGGGGACGGCGCCTTCCTCGAGCAGGTGCTGGAGCGCTCGGCCGCGATAGAATCCGAGTAGTGCTGGTCAGTCCGTCAGGGAAACACGCGCGTCCGCGGTGGCTCCGGGCGCCCGCGCCCTCCGGGGAGGGCTACCGGGAACTGAAGGCGCTGGTCGAGCGCCTGGCTCTGCACACCGTCTGTCAGAGCGCCGCTTGCCCCAACGTGGGCGACTGCTGGAACCAGCGCATTGCCACCTTCCTGATCCTGGGCAACACCTGCACGCGCCGGTGCGGGTTCTGTGCCGTCGGCAAGGGCACGCCCGCGGCGGCCGACTACGACGAGCCGCGCCGGGTGGCGGAGGCGGTGGCCGCACTGGGGCTGCGCTATACGGTGCTGACCAGCGTGACCCGGGACGACCTGGAAGACGGCGGCGCCGGCCTGTTCGCTCGGACCATCCAGGCCATCCGCCGCCGCGTGCCCGGCTGCCGGGTGGAAGTGCTCATCCCCGACTTGCGGGGCTCGCGGGAGGCGCTCGCGGCCGTCCTGGCGGCTGTCCCGGACGTGCTTAGCCACAACCTCGAAACTGTTCCCCGGCTGTACCCCTCGGTCCGGCCGGGCGCCCACTACGCCCGCTCCCTGGCCCTCCTGGCGCAGGCCAGGCGGATGCGGCCGGAAACGCCCGTCAAGTCCGGCCTCATGCTGGGCCTCGGAGAGACCGCGGCAGAGGTGCTCGAGGTGATGGGGGATCTCCGGGCGGCGGAGGCGGACCTTCTCACCCTGGGCCAGTATCTCCAGCCGTCCCCGGCCCATCTGCCCGTCAGTCGCTTCGTTCCGCCCGAGGAGTTCCAGGAGCTGGCCCGCCAGGGCCGGGCGATGGGCTTCGCGCGCGTCGAAGCCGGGCCGCTGGTCCGAAGCTCCTACCATGCCGCGGCGCTGGCAGACGCCCGCTCCGGCGGGACCTGAGAGGAACTTCCTCCTCAAACCACCTACACAGAGGGGCTCTCAGAGCCGGCCAGGGCAACGAGTGTATGCGGCTTCTCCTTCTGAGCCTCATCGTCATGGAGAGCACCACCGTCGTCTCGTCGCCTCTCCTGGCGAAGGGACGCGGCGGCCGGGCCGCCTACATCGGCGGAACGGTCGCCGCGCTTTCCGGCGGCGCCGAGGGCTCCATTGACACCACCGACCAGCAGAGCTTCGTCTTCCGCAGCCCAGCCGGCTCGATCCAGGTGCCCTATGCCAGGGTTAACCTGCTCGAGTACGGGCAGCAGGCGGACCGCCGCTATGCCCTGGCCGTCCTGGTGTCGCCTCTGTTGCTGTTGAGCAAGAAGCGCCGGCATTTCCTCACTGTGGGCTACACGGACGAAGAGGGCCGGCAGCAGGCCCTGGTCTTCCGGGTGGACAAAGCCGACGTGCGTTCAGTGCTGGTCAGCCTCGAGGTCAAGACGGGTCTCAAGGTGCAATACCAGGACGAGGAGGCCCGCAAGGCCGGAAAGGGGTGAATATGTGGCCCGTGATCGCGGCGGCCGCGCTGCTGGCCGCGGCCCAGCCAGAGCAGCCCGCCCGACCTGCGGTGGACTTGTCCGCCCGGCAAGCCGCCCACGAGCAGGAGAGCCTGGCGCAATTGATAACCGTGCGCCGGGTCTACGTGGACCGCCTGACGGGCGGCGAAACCGCCGCTCAGATCCGCGACATGATCGTGAGTAGCCTCCAGGCGGCCCGGCTGTTCGTCCTCACCGAGAACCCCGACCGCGCCGACGCCTTCCTGCGCGGCTCCGCCGAAGATCTGGTCTTCACCGACACGTTCTCCTCGAGCGAGGGCCTCAGCGCCCGCGGCAGTGTCTCGGCGGGTTCCAGCCAGAACCGCAGCTCCGCGAGCCGGCGCTACGGCTCCGTGGCCGCCAGCGTCGGGGAGCAGGAGTCCGTCCGGATCGCGGAGCGCAAGCATGAGGCCAGCGCCGCCGTCCGCCTGGTAAACAAGGAGGGCGATGTGATTTGGTCTGCCACCCAGGAGAGCCAGGGAAGCAAGTTCCGGGGCGCCAGCGCCGATGTGGCCGACAAGATCACCCGCCAACTGCTGGCCGACTACGAGCGGGCCCGGAAGCTGGCCGGGCGCTGAGACGGGTAGGTAAAGGGGTTGCCAACCACAAAAAAATTAAAATTTCTTCATGATTGAGACAATCAGACTCCTTTGTGTTATATTCTTCGTAGTTGCTAAACACATAGCATCCCCGGCGACGGGGCCCAGCCCGTCGCTAGCCCCTCTGAGTGAAGCCCCGAGTTCCCCGCTCGGGGCTTTTACTTTGTGTTCGCCCCGGACACCGCAAAGCGCCGCATCACACCGGTGGGAATGACCATGGCGGCCGCATCCGGCGGCAGTCCCCAGACGCTGGGTGCGGGGCGGTAGTCCGGGCCCAGGAAGAAGGCCCGCTTCACCGACTCGATCAAACAGGCGCCCGAGTGCGGCCAGCGGCCGCGCTCCGGACGCACCACCAGGCACTCGAAGGCAATCTCGGCGATCTGCGCGGGTGTAGTCCCCGGCGGCAACTCGATGCCCGTGCGTGCCCAGCCGTCGCGCGCCAGGGCGTAGTCCATGCGCCCCAGGTGCGAGCTCCACCAGACATCCTCGCCCTGCCGCCGCACCAGCACCGCCACGCCGGAGTTCCGGTTGGCCAGCTTCAGCTCGAGGTACAGGTAGTGGCGCGGGTCGCTGATGCTTTCACCCTCTGCGGTGCCGAAGGGCCGCAGCTTGCCCTCGCGCTTCAGTTCCTGCGCCATCACCTCGTAGGTGACGGGGTGCTGGTCCATGACCCGCTCACGCGAGCCGTCGCTCAAGTCCACCACCAGCGGGGCGAGCTGATAGCGGATGGCCGAGCGGCTCTCCGCGGAGACCATGTTGTTGTCCGTGCTGACGCCCAGCAGCGGATGCGCGGCCTCCCGCTCGCCGCGGAAGGGCGTCTCCTTGTGGTCCTGCCCCTGGTAGGTGGCGCGCAGCGGGTTCCCTCGCGCCTCGAGCCAGACCTTGTAGACGTAGTCGATGTCGGCGGCACGCCCCCAGCGCGCCACCAGCGCGCGCGTGGAGGTGCCGCCATCCTCGTTCGAGTAAATGGCCGTGTACTGGAGCAGCGGCTGGCCATCTTCTTCCAGCCGCTCGCAGTACAGGAGCATGGGCACATCGGTGAACTGGCCGACGGTGTTCGGGCGGGCGTAAAGGACGGGCGCGTGGGCCAGCACCGCGTAGTACGGATCGCCGCGCTCGAAGCGGCGGAAGCGGACGCCCAAGATGCGCAGCGCGGAGCCTGCCGCGGAGTGCTTGGCATCGCGCTCCACTTCGACAGCATGCTCGCCCGCGGGCACGCGGCCGAGGAACACCGAATAGTGGTGGCCGCGCGCACCCGCGTAAAGCATGACGCTGGTGCTGTAGATGCCATCGAGCCGCACCGTGGCCACGGCCGCCGCGCGGACCGCCTCCGCCCAGTCCGATCCGGGCGAACTCATCTCCAGATCGGCCGCCACTTCCGCCGGCCGCTCCAGGCGCAACGGGAACCGCTCCGCGGCCGCACCCGCGGCGGCCCAGACCGTCAGTAGCAGAAGCACCATGGGAGGCGGTTTCATCCGAAGATGATGCGCGCAATCACCAGTTGCGGCAGGGCTTGGTTCCAACTCTCCGGAATGTTGTCGAAAGGCAGCCGGAAGCTCTTGGTCTCGCCGGGATTGAGTCCTCCCATGCGCTGGCTCACGATGGGCACCCGCTGGCGCAGGACCACCAGGCCGTACGGGTCGAAAAACACGCAGTTGATTTCGACGATCCTGACCGGCCGGCTGCCCGCGTTGCTGATCTTGCCCGTGATCTCGACTACCGCCTGCCGGAAGTAGCTCTCCTTGGCCTTCATGTCCACGTCGCTGAGCTTGAGGTGCTGGGCGTAGGCCTTGGCCTCCGGCGTCAGCAAAGGCTTCTGGGGCCCGGGCGGGCCTCCGCGGAGGAACAGATACCAGGCCAGACCCAGGCCCGCCGCCACCAGCACCACCACCAGCAGCGCGGGACTGGGGAAAGACCGCGCCGCTTTCGTCTTCGTGCTTTCAGCTTCCGGCAAGACTCAACTCCCGATCAGAAGTGTAACATGAGGCCGTCGCCGCGGTGCGCTCGCCGCACGCGCTACAGGCGTTGTAGGAAGAAGTTGAACTCCTTCTCACGGCCCAGGGTGGTGAGGGGGCCGTGGCCCGGAATCACCAGTGCCTCGTCGGGCAGCGGGAAGTACTTGTCGCGGATGGAGCGCAGGATCTGGCGAGCGTCACCGCCCGGCAGGTCCGTGCGCCCGATGCCGTCCTGGAACAGCGTGTCCCCGGCGATCAGCTTCTTCTCCGCCGGGATCCAGAGGCTGATGCTCCCCTGGGTGTGGCCCGGCGTAGCGAGGATCTCCAGTTGGATGGCCCCGGCTTGCAGCCGCTGGCCTTCGCGGGCCGCCACGTCGATCTCTGTGCGCTGGGGAGCCGGCATGCCCAGCCAGGCCGCCTGGCTGGCGAGCTGCGCGTAAAGCTCCAGGTCGTTGGGATGGAGGTACACAGGGGCGCCGGTCGAAGCCCTCAACTGGTGGGCGCCGCCGATGTGATCGATGTGCGCGTGCGTCACCACGATGCCTGTGACCCGCAGCTTGTGCCGCCTCAGCACCTCCAGGATGTCGTCCGCCTGGTCGCCCGGATCGATCACCAGCGCCTCGCCGCTCGACTCGTCTCCGAGGATCGAGCAGTTGCACGCCAGCAGGCCCACCGGCAGGATCTCATGAATCATATACTTTCAGTATCGATGACAGGCCCTGATACCGGCTACCGCGCGCTGCGCGAAGGCGCGGCGTGGCTGGATCTCACCGGCCGCGGCGTGACCCGCGTCACGGGCGAAGATCGCGCCCGGCTGTTGCACGCCCTGGTGAGCAACCATGTCGAGCAGCTCCAGCCGGGGGAAGGCTGCTATGCCTTTCTGCTGAACGCACAGGGCCGCATCCTGGCTGACGTGAACATCCTTCGCTTCGCCGATCATCTCCTGCTCGACAGCGAGCCGGAGACCGCCCGCTTCGTGGCGGAGCACATCGAGAAGTACGTTATCGCCGACGACGTCGCGGTGGAGGATCTTACGGCCCACACCGCGGTGCTCGCAGTGGAAGGGCCGCTCGCCGCCAGCGTGCTCGCTGCCCTGGGCGCCCCGCGGTCGGAGGCGCCGTGCCACCACGCCGCCTGGGACAGCGCGACCGTCGCCCGGCTGACCGCGACCGGCGCGCCGGGCTGGCGCATATTCGCGCCCATCTCGGAGCAACGGGTGCTGGCCGGCCGCCTCGAACAAGCTGGCGCCGTGGCCGCTGACACGGACGCCCTCCGCACCGTGCGCCTGGAGAACGGCAAGCCGCGCTACGGCGAGGACTTCAGCGACAAGCAGCTTCCGCAGGAAACCCAGCTCCTCCACGCCGTGCACTTCTCGAAGGGCTGCTACCTAGGCCAGGAGATCGTCGAGCGCATCCGCTCCCGGGGCCACGTCCACCGCCTGCTCGTGCCCTTGAGGGTGCAGGCAATCGAGCCGCCTCCGCCCAGAGCCAGGATCATGGCCGGCGAAAGCCAGGCCGGCGAGCTCACCTCGGCGGCTTTTTCGCCGGCCTTGGGCAAGGTGGTCGCCTTGGGCTATCTCCGGCCCGAAGCGCTGCTTCCTGGAGTCGCGCTCACCTGCGCAGGTGCGAAGGTGGCAGTCACGGCCGCGAAGCCGCTGGAGGGCTGAGCATGAAACTCGTGGCCGGTTTGCTGCTCCTGGGCGCCGCGCTGGCAGCGGAGGACTTCTTCCCCATGGCCGTCTGGTACGGCGGAGGCAAGGCCCGCGCGCCCATGCTCGAACCCGACCCTCGCGCCAAGCAGGAAGCCTGGCGGCGCGACCTGCGCCAGATCAAGAGCCTGGGCTTCAACGCCATTCGCTGCTGGATGGACTGGGCCAGCGGTGAGCCTTCCGAAGGGCAATACCGCTTCGACACCGTCGAGGTGCTGCTCGAAGTGGCCGCCCAGGAAGGGCTCAAGGTCATCATCCAGGTGTACATGGACGCCGCCCCGGACTGGGTCGGGCGGAAGTATCCCGAGGCGCGGTTCGTGGCCGCCAGCGGCCAGGTGATGCATTCCGAGTCCGCGCCGGGCTACTGCACGGACCATGCGGGCGTGCGCAACGCGGTGCTCGACTTCTATGCGGCGCTCGCCCGGCGCGCGAGCCGCAGCCCCGCTTTCCTGGGTTGGGACCTGTGGAGTGAGCCGCACGTCATCAACTGGGCCACGGCCAGCTACATGCCGAACGCGGAGTTCTGCTACTGCCCCTCCTCGGTGGGGCGCTTCCGCGGCTGGCTCCAGAAGAAGTACGGAACCCTCCAGGCCCTGAACCGCGCCTGGTACCGCCGCTTCGCAAGCTGGGAAGAGGTCGAGCCCAACCGCTTGAGCACCATTCTCTCCTACAGCGACTACATCGACTGGCGGCTGTTCATCCGCCAGAAGCTCGGCGAAGACCTCCGCGCGCGCTACGAGGCGGTCAAGCGCGTGGCGCCGGACCGGGTGGCCACTTCGCATGCGGCCTCGCCCAACCTGTTCACCTCACCCCTGAGCGGCGACGGCAGCCCCGACGACTGGGTCATGACCCGCCAGGTGGACTACTACGGCACTTCGTTTTACCCCAAGCACTCTTACCCGGTGGGGCGGGACGCCGAATTTCGCGGGGCGCTGCTCGATTTCGCGCGCTCGGCCGGCTACGGCGCCGGCCGCAACGGCTTCTGGATCGGCGAATTGCAGGGCGGCTTCGGCACGGTGGCCCTGAACGTCAGCGCCACCGTGACGCCCGAGGACCTGCGCGTGTGGACCTGGAGCGCGATCGCGCGCGGTGCCAAGGGCATCAACTACTACGCCTGGTACCCCATGAGTTCGGGCTACGAGTCCGGCGGCTACGGGCTGATCCAGCTCGACGGGACCATCACCGAGCGCAGCCGCGCCGCGGGCGCCATCGCGCGCCTGGTGGACCGCCAGCAGCGCCTGTTCCTGGAAGCGCGCCCGGCTTCCGCCCAGGTGGCCATCGTCTACAATCCGCTGGTCTACATGGTGGGCGGGCGGCAACGCCCCGTCACTCCCGGCCCGCAGAGCGAGGTCGCGGGCATCGAGCGCAACTCGATGCTGGGCGTCTACCGCGCGCTGTTCCCCACCAGCGTGCCAGTGGACTTCATCCACATCGACCAGCTTTCGCCCGAGGCCACGCGCCGGTACAAGCTGATCTACGTGCCGTTCCCGCTCATGATCCCGGAGCGTTCGGCGGAGCAGTTGGCCGAGTACGTGCGCGCCGGCGGAGCGCTGGTGGCCGAGGCGCGCCTGGGTTGGAACAACGAGCGCGGCTGGGCCTCGGAGATCATCCCCGGACTGGGATTGCACCGGGTGATGGGTTGCCGCGAAACCGCCGTTCAGACCGTGGCCGGCCTGCGCGCGGAACTGGTCTGGAGCGACACGGAGGTTGCGGGCATGAAGCCGGGGGACAAGCTGCCCGGGCGGCTGTACGAAGAGACGCTGGAGCCGCTCGCGCCGCAGGCCCGGGTGGTGGCCCGCTGGGCCAGTGGCGCGCCGGCGGCGGTCGCGTCTTCTTTCGGTCGCGGCAAGACGCTCATGCTGGGCTCCTACCTCGGCGCGGCCTATGAGGGCGAGAAGGCCCCGGCGGCGCAGCGCTTCTTCGCGGGACTGCTGGAGTGGGCCGCAGTGGAGCGGCCAGTTGAGGTCTCTGGCGGGCAAGTGGAGGTGCGGGTGCTCGAAGCCGGCCGGGAGACGCTGCTGCTTGCCTTCAACCACCAGGCGGGGGCCCAGGAGCCCACTATCAAGTTGCGCGCGCCGGGGGGCGAGTATGCGGCCTCCGACCTGGTGACAGGCCAGCCCGTGGCGGTCACACGCGAGGGCCCCTGGCTGAAGTTGGGGCGGCGCCTCGCGCCCGAGGCCGTCTGGGTGGTGCGCCTGACGCCGCGGTAGCGGGCAGCTATACCTTCACCCACTCCACCCCGAGCTTCTTGAGCGCGTAGCCGCTCTCGCGCAGCCAGTCGCCGTAGCAGGTCATCCAGTGGAAGCCCTTCATCTCTTCGAGCAGCTTCTGGGTGTCGCCCTGGATGGCGATGTCGGTCTGGCTGCGGCAGATGGCCAGGAACGGGTTGTCCACGACCTCGCCCACGAAGCCAACCCACTTGCGGACCGCGAAATCCGGCACCAGGTTGGTCACTCGCTGCCCTTTGCGCATCTCGACCTTGGGCGCCGCGCCGTAATCGGACTCGAAGTGGGTCAGGATCTTCGCCGGCTCATAGTGCGTGCCGTCCATCTTGCGCGGCGCCGTACAGTGCGCGATGGTGACCACGCCGTCATGCGGGTAGGTCGGGTCGTTGAGGAACACGGGCTTTCCCGAGATGTAGCGCAGCAGGATCCCCGAAGGGATCACCACGAAGTCCGACTCGCAGAAGGCCATGTAACCATCGTCGTTGAGGAGGCTCAGGGGCATGCAGGCCGTGGTCTCGGAGATGGGCATGATGGTGCCCATGCACTGGTTGATGGTGATGGCATCCGTGCGCGCCTCGTCCAACAGGTCGCGGAAGACCTCCGTCAGCAGGAAGGCGTTGTCGAGGAATTCCCTCTTGGTTTCGATGGTGACGCCTTTCTGCTTGAGATACCTGCCCGCCGCGTCCTGGCAGCGCTTCACCAGGGCGCTATCGGTGCGGGCGCGCTTGATGCGCTCGCCGAGATCGGGATAGGGAACCGTCTGAATGTCGAGCTTCCAGACCTCGCGGGCGCGGTCCGGGGCCTTCCTGCCGCCGGCGCCCCAGCCGCTCGCGCCGCCCACGGCCACGATCCGCTTGCCCAGCGTGTTCTTCAGGCCGGCTAGGGCGCGCAGGCGCCAGAGCACCTCGGCGTGGCTGTCCACGACCACGTCCTGCACCGTCATGCCCGGGTGGCCGTACTCATCCACCGCCTTGCGCAAGAACCGCGGGTGCACGGTCTCGTACCACAGGTAGACCGGCCCCGAGCGGTGCCGCACGAAGATGAGGTTCCAGCGTTCGGCCGGAGTCAGGGTCTCCAGGGTCTTCGTTCCGCCGGTGGCCGCGTAGACCAGAGTGACGTCCGGGTTGCCCCTGGCGACGGCGGCCGCTTCGTCTGGAGTCCGCACCGGGATGACCTCGCCGACCTCGAGCGGGAAGTCCGCCCCGGCCTTCATCTGCGCCAGCTCGCGGCCGATGCGCTCCTTCTCGGCCGCCATGTCCTGCTCGGTTTGCAGGCCGCCCCAGGGGCGCCAGCTTGTGGCCACGCGCCGCTTGGGGATGTCGTAGAGCAACGCGGGTTGGACCTTCAAAACGTTTCGAATCGGCGCCTGGCGCGCCGGGTCCCTGGCCTGGGACGGCGCCGCGGCCTGCATGACCGGCAGCGCCAGCCCGCCGCCTACGCCGGCCATGAACCTCCGGCGGCTGACCGCTCCACCAGGACAGCCGGCGCACGCCGGCGCGACACAACAACCGCGCGAATCAGTTGACTTCATCGCAGGCCTCCTGTCTGAGTTTGGAATCCCCATTTCTCGCACAGCGCGCTACAGACGCAAGTTCACCGTGAACCGCTCGCTGCTCTTCACCATCTCCTCCCAGCTCACCGGGGCCTCCTGGTAGGCGGTCATGCGGCCGAGGATCGACGTCAGCGTGCTCTCCGCGCCCTGGGCGGCGTTGTTGAGGAGCTTGCCGGTGCGGATGCTCTCGATGAAGTTCTTGACGTTGATGATGGCGCCCTGGCGGAAGGTGTCGTCCTTCTCGGCGCCGGTCCAGGGGTTGTCTCCGGTGATGCGCACCAGGCCGCCGTAGTGGGAATCCACCGTGCCCGTCGTCCCATAGAAGCGGATGCACATGTCGTGGAAGCCTTTGATGAACTGAGCGGAGCTGAAGTCCACGCGGACATCGTTCGGGTACCAGTAGGTCACCACGAAGTGGTCCCAGCAATCGCCCACGTCCACGCGCGCCTTGCGCCCGCCGGTGCCGCAGGCCCGCCGCGGAGGGCTCCCCAGGTACCAATTGGCCACATCGAGCACATGGATGTGCTGCTCGACAATCACGTCGCCGGAGAGCGCCTTATCGAAGGTCCAGTTGCGCAGGCGCGCCTCGTCGGCGGACATGCCGGGCTTGTCCTGCCGCCGCAGCCGACCGGTGTGATAGAAGACGTGACCCATCACCGGCGTGCCGATGTCGCCGCGACGCACGCGCTCGACCGCTTCCTGGAACACCGGC
>CAZIRH010000143.1:0-10482 GCA_964541065.1 uncultured Solibacteraceae bacterium | reverse complement strand
AGGGCGCCAGCTTCAGCTACTGGCCGCGGAACTACGAGCCCGCCATGCAGCATCGGTGGAGACTCGGGTTCCAGCGCCAACTCCGGCACGACATGGTGATCGAGGCTTCCTACAACGGGTCGTGGTCGGGCATCCCGGTCACCCAGAGGATCAGCTACCTGCCCCAGCAGTACTGGGCTGCCGGCAGCGTCCGCAACAATGACGTAGACAACAACATGAACGCCAACATCACGAACCCGTTCCTGCTTAGGACAACGGCGCCGGGTCTGGCGACCTCCGATGCGCTGGCCTACACGTACCTGACCACTTCGGTCAGCCTGTTCCAGGGCTCGACGATCCGGAAGGCCGATCTCCTTCGCGCGTATTCCAACATGGGCAACAACCTCAGGCTCAACCAGCCGAATTTCGGGCGGATGAAGTACCACGACTTCGAGCTCCAGTTCGAGAAGCGTATGGCGCAGGGCCTGAAGACCGCCGTCATGTACACGCGCGCCTATAGCGACGTGCAGGACTGGATGGCCAACGAGTTCGACCAGGAGCCGACCTGGCGACCGAACAACAACACCCTGCCGCACCGCCTGGCCTGGACGGCCATTTACGACCTGCCGTTCGGCAAGGGCCGGAAGTGGGTGGCTGCCAACCCGATCCAGCACCTCATAGGTGGCTGGACCGCGAGCTGGATCTACCAGTTTCAGAGCGGCCCCGCCACGGGCGACTGGGGCAATCGGTTCTTCTATGGCGACCTGAGCAAAATCGGCGATCTGTTCAAGCACGACGAACTCTACGCCAAGGACATTCACATGTGGTTCGATCCGAACATCCGCGTTACGTCCGGCACGGCGGCGATTGCCTCCGGCTACAACGGCTTCGAAGGCCGGACGGCGTTCCAGCCCGGCAGTTATCACGTCAGAGTGTTCCCGATCAGGCTGGCCGCACTGCGCGCGGATGGCATCCGCAACTGGGACGTCAAGGTGCAGCGGAACTTCCGCATCACTGAGCGGCTCTCGACGAAGTTCGCCGTGGACCTGCTGAACGCGACCAACCACACCAACTTCACGGGGCCGAACCTGGATCCGACCAACACGAATTTCGGTCGCGTCACCACCCAGCGCGGGCTGAGCCGGGTGATTCAGTTCAACCTGCGCATCGACTTCTGACGAGTAGCGTAGGATAGGGCTCCAGCCCTGTCTTCCTCGAACAAGCGGTAGGACAGGGCTCCAGCCCTGTCGCCATTCCGACAAGCCTGGAGGCTTATCCTACCGCCGCGCTGGACCACCTCCAGTCTTCGGGGCGGCTGACGAGTCCCGCTTTGACTGGGTTCAGTTCCACATAGCGCACGATGCGCTCGAGTTCATCCGGACTACGCACCCAGTGGTCGGAGGACTCTTGCTGCCAGAACGGCCTGCCGCTGCGGCCGAGCATCTGATTGGCTCTGCGTGCTGTGAAAGCCTTGACGGTTCTGGTTATCCGAGCCAGCGGGACATGCGGCAGCACCACCATGTGGACGTGGTTGGCCATGACGACCCAAGCTTGCAGCTCATACAGCTTGAGTTGTCGTTCGGCGAAGCGGAGTGATTCCGCCACCAAGCCTGCGATGGGCTCGTCGCTGAGCCACCGGGGACCGCACGCCGCTGAGTCCAGGTGTCGGTCTACGGCCGCGAAGGCGCTCCCGGCAGGCAAGCCCACGATCTCACGCTGAACCGTAGCCGGGAGCGAACCGTGCAGCCGCCACGTGACAAACAGTGCGGCCCCCTCCGGATGCCAGTGAGGCAGCTTGCGCTCATAGTAGCTCACGGGAGCACTCCTCCTACGTGGGATAGGGCTCCAGCCCTGTCGCCCTTCCGACAAGCCTGGAGGCTTATCCTACGTAGGATAGGGCTCCAGCCCTGTCGCCACGCCGACAAGCCTGGAGGCTTATCCTACCGCTTGAACCAGTACAGCAGGATGCCGTAGCCTACGCCGGCTTCGTCGGCGCTGCGGGCCACCTGGAAGACCATGAAGCGCCCGTCAGTCGAAACTACGGGGTTCGAGGCCTTGAAGCCCTCGTAGTCGTTGAAGTGGGTCAGCCGCGTGAAGTCCTGGCCCGTGCCATCCAGGCGAAGCTTCCAGATGTCGATCTGGCGCGAGCCGCCGCGCCCGCCCAGCTTCTGAATCTGCCGATCCGCCTCCACACAGGTGTACTTGCCATCCGGGAAGATGCCCTCCGGCTCGTTGTAGGTGCCGGGCGCTTTCGAGAAGTTGCTCACCTGGCCGGTTGCCAGATCGATGCCCATCACCGAGGCGGTGTCGTTGGGCTCGTAGCAGGTGAAGACCATCTTGCTGTCGTTGTCGTAGAAATCCTGGGCCTCGACGGTGCAACTGCGATCCTTGCTCTCGTGGACGACCCTTTGGCTCACCAGACGTGGCGCGCCACCAGTGAGATCCATCTCGGCGGTGATCAAGCGGGAGGCCCCGGCGGGCAGCTCCGGGTTCTGCGCGCTGGTCTGGGAGAACGCGATCTTGAGGCTGCGCTTGGAGATGGCGGCGCCCTCGCTCATCTTCTGGTTCAGGCGCACCGGCCTCGAGCCGGGCTGCCGGCTGAGGAACCACAGCTCGTTGTCCCGCGAGCGGCTGGCGCGGACGTCCTGGAAACGCTCCGGGCCGATCAGAATGTAGTCGCCCGTCACCAGGTGCATCACGCGAAGAAAGGCCGCGCCGGGCACGTGGCAGGTGAGGCACCGGATCACGCGCGTCTTCAGGTCAATGACGAAGGCGTCTCCAAAGCTCTTGTTCATGAAGGCCACGCGCTGGTTGTCCGGCGAGATGTCGGCCCGCTCGCCGAAATGCGTGAGCGCCTCGATGTGCTTGGGAAGCTGCTCCAGCGGGCTGCCCGGCTGGCGCTGGGCTTGTAGCAGGTAGCTTGTGGCGAGCAGGAAGGTTACGACGAGCTTCATGACCGTTCTCCTGACTTTTGACTTCTGACTCCTGACTTCCGAAAGCCCAGGTACTGCACTTCCTCTTCGAGCTCCAGTCCGAAGCGCTCCCGCACCCAGCCCTTCAGCTCCGCGATCAGCGCGCAGAGGTCGCGCGCCGTGCCCGCGCCGGCGTTGTAGATGAGGTTGGCGTGATAGTCCGCCACTCGCATGTCGCCCCGCGAGAGGCCCTTGCAGCCGGCTTGGTCGAGAAACCACGCGGCCGGCACCTTGCCCTCGCGCACGACCTCCGCCGGCACTGCGGCTCGCACGGCGGGCGGCAACTCGTCGAGGAGGAGGTTCTTGAAGATGCTGCCCGCGCACCTCATCTCCGGCGGGTACTTTTGCCGCCGGACGGCGAGGATCTCCTCGGACCTGCGCCGCAGCTCGCGCGCTTCGCCAAGCTCCAGCGCCACCTCGGCGGCGAGGATGACCCAGTCCTTGCGGCGTTTGAAGATGCTCTCGCGATAAGCGAACCGGCACTCTGCCCGCCCGAGGGCCCGCACCATGGCGCCGTCGAAGAAGCGCACCTCGCTCACCACTTCGGAGATGGAGCGGCCGTAGGCTCCGGCATTTCCGTAGACCGCTGCGCCCACCGAGCCCGGAATGCCGGCCAGCGTTTCCAGGCCGGCGAGGCCGCGGCAGTTGGCCGTCTCCACCAGGCTCTCGAGTTCCGCGCCCGCCTCCGCCACCAGGCCGTGGCCGCGGGCTTCGATCTGGTGGCCCGTGAAGCGCAGCACGATCCCGCGGAAACCTTCGTCCGCGACGATCAGGTTGGTGCCCGCGCCGATGACGGCGACCTCCAGCCCGCTGGCCTGCGCGGCCCGCAGCGCGTCCAGAAATGACTCCGCTCGGGGGCTCTCGGCGTACAGGTCCGCCGGCCCGCCGATGCCGAAGCGGGTCCGCGGGGCCAGCGGAACGTTTGCGGCAACCTGCAAATCGGGTATTCCGGCCAGGCTCGCGAGCGTCTCCTGGGTGCGGGGCATCGCCTTCGATTATAGGCGTGCCGCCGGCGGCGGGGTGGCTTGCACCTCGGGGATTTCGATCTCGATGCGGGTGCCGCCGCCGGGCTGGCTGTCGATGCGGATGCGGTAGTCGGAGCCGAACAGCACCTTCAAACGCTCGTTCACGTTGCTCACGCCGATGCCCTCTTCGAGCAACGTGGCCAGCCTCGACTCCGGGATGCCCACGCCGTCGTCCTCGACCAGCAGGCGAAGACGCCCCTCCCGCAGCGAGCTGCGCAGCCGGATCATCCCGCCGTCCACCTTGTTCGACAACCCGTGGCGGATGGAGTTCTCCACCAGCGGCTGCAACAGCATCGACGGCACCAGGCGGTCCAGAGTGGCCGGGTCCACGTCCTTCTCGAAGCGGAGCTTGTCGCCGAAGCGCACCATCTCGATGGAGAGATAGTCGTTGATGAAATCCAGCTCTTCGCCCAGCGAGCTGAAGGTGTCGTGCTTGCGCAGCAGCCGGCGCATGATGTTGGAGAGCTTGTAGACCACGGCGCGGGCCTGGGCCGGGTCGGTGCGGATCAGCGAGGAGACCGAGTTCAGCGTGTTGAACAGGAAATGCGGGTTGATCTGCTTGCTCAGGGCTTCCAGGCGGGCCTCGATCAGCAGCCGGTTCTGCTCCTCCAGCTTCCTCTCGTTGCGGGTGTTGTTCCAGATCTTGAGCGGCAGCATCACCGCGAACAGCGCCGTCACGTACCCAGCCGCCAGGTTCAGGGGATGCGGGTTCGGCCACCCGGGATCGGGCGAGAACAACAGCCTGGGGAAGAGGTGTCTGAGGTTCAGGCGCAGAAACTCCGCCAGCACGATGGCCCCCAGGAAGATGATCTGGAAGGCCGCGCGGTAGCGGTCCTGCCTGGGCCGGAAGAAGCGGTAGATGCTCAGATCGAAGAACGGAGAGAAGCGCCAGACTTCTTCGGTGTCCGGAGCGCAGTCGCGCAACAGGCCCCCCAGCGCCCCCAGTCCGGCCAGCAGCGGCAGGGCGAGGAATTCGCGCCCGAACATCGCCGGCAGCGAGATCAAGCCGCCCGAAATCAGGCCCGTCACGTAGCCTCCCAGCAGGCCGCTGATCAGGCTGCCTTCCAGGCCCAGGTCCACGGCGGCGTAGCCGTGGGTCACCACCCGGATGGCCACCCCGGTGCCGAAGATGCTGGCGAAGCTCAGCGAGAGCAGCAACCGCTGGGTCAGGGTGCGCTCTTCCCGGAGCAGCATGCGCTTGAAGGCGTTGGAACGCACCAGGATGCTGGCGAGCGCGGCCACCACGCCCAACCGAATCAGCAGCACGACTAGATGCTCTTCCCGCATGCTCTGCCGCTGTTCCTTATTATCCCGCTAAGGCTGCTAGGATAAAGGCAAGAGGGCACATTCGCCTCCCATGTCCACGCCTGGACCGAGCAACGGTTTCCGCAAAGTCGCCGAGGCCGACTTCCCCACCCGCTTTGGGCATTTCCGCATCTTCGGCTTCGAAGGGCGCTATGGGGAAGAGGTCGAAGAGGCGGTGGTTCTCAAGATGGGAGAGCTCTCCCAGGGGCCTCCGCCGCTGGTGCGCATCCACTCCCAGTGCCTGACCGGGGACGTCTTCCACAGCCTGCGCTGCGACTGCCGGGCGCAACTGGAGCTGTCGCTGGCCCGGATCGCCGAAGAAGAGCGCGGCCTGCTCATCTACGAGCACCAGGAAGGGCGCGGCATCGGCCTGCTGAACAAGCTGCGCGCCTACGAGTTGCAGGACGCGGGCGCCGACACCGTCGAAGCCAACGAGCGCCTGGGCTTCAAGGCCGACCACCGCAGCTACGGACTGCCCGCCGACATCCTGCGCTACTTCGGCGTGCGCCAGGTGCGGTTGCTCTCGAACAACCCGGACAAGATCGAGGCGCTGGGTCGCGCCGGCATCCGCGTGGTCGAGCGCGTCCCCTGCCAGGTCGAGCCCACCGACACCACCGAGACCTACCTGCGGACCAAGAAAGAGAAGCTGGGGCACCTGCTGGAGGGGCTGTAGACTGCTCCCTCAGAAGGCGTGAAAAAATCCGGGGACACTCCGGGCTGGGCGCGTCAAACCAGTCACCCGGGGATGAGCGCAGGCGTGTCCCCAGGATTCTTTCACACCTTCTCACGGCCGCGGCTCGCAATCGGAAACCGAGCCGCGAGCGTCAGCGAGCGGTCATTCCTCCGGCGGCCCGGCCCCACGCGTGTGCGCGGGACCGCGGAAGACCGCGCCCGCGAACAGCAGGCGCATGCCGTCCAGGTAGGCGCGGAAGTTGGGATCGGCCGTGAAGCCGATCACCAGCCCGCGGCCTTCCCGTTGCACCATGATCAGCGGCTTATAGGCCAACTGCTTGCGGTTCTCCTCCCACAGGTACCCGCTGGCCAGCAGTTGATCGGGGCCCAGGAAGACCGCGGCGTTGACGCCCTTGTCCAGCTTGATCGGGGTGAAGATGGCGCGCCCGCTCACCAGCGCGTTGACCGTCTCGCCCAGCCCCGCCGTCAGCCAGTGGTCGGGATCCAGGCGCGCCCTGGCCATCACGCCCAGCGTGCGGTCGGGCAGCTCCGTCTCGGCTTGGATGGCCTTCCGGTAGTCCTCCTCGGTGGCCAGCAGTTTCCCCGCGGTGCGCGCCTCCTTGGCCGCCTCGGGCTTGGGCCGCTCAACCTTCGTCTCACGGGGCAGTTCTTCCTGGGTGACGGCCAGCAGGCCCACCTTCGGGTCGGCCAGGAAAGAGACCGCGCCGCCGAAGCCAATGAGCGTGCCGCCCGCGGCCACCCAGTTCTTCAGCCGCTCGGCGCCCCTCGTGCCCAGCGCCTGGGCGTAACCATCTCGCGCGGCGTCGGGCAGGATCAGCACCTGGAAGCGGCTGAGGTCGGCCGTCGCCAGCGACGGCGTGCGCACTGCGCTCACCGGGTAGTTGAACTCGCGTTCCAGCACGAAGCGGGTCCAGCCGGCGGACATGGACGACGTCGGGCGGTCCCAGGCCAGGGCGACCGCGGGCTTTCGCAGCCGGAAAACGTAGCGGCTGCCGAAGTTGACGCCTTCCTCGACCCACCCGCTGTCGGCGGCCACCAGCTCGGACCCGGTCGCGCGCGCCAGCTTCTCGAGTGCCTGCGGCAGGTCCGCGGGGTTGTCCTGCACTTTGAAGATCAGCGTTCCGGCGGGGTAGTTGCGTCCGGCCAGCGTGAACGGCTTGTCGGAGGCTAGCACGTCCAGGTCCTGCCGCAGCGCCGCCGCCAGCAGCCGTCCGGCCGCCTGCGTGCCCCAGGGCGCCAGGTACGCCACGCTGGCCTGGCCGCTCACCCGGCCCGGCGGGATGCGTTCCGGCCGCACGGGCTCAAAGCTGCCCTGCGATACCTCGGCCGCGGCGATCGCCTCGACGTTGAACGACACCGGCAGCGACCAGGCCGTCACGTCATAGATCTCGTCCGGAAGTTTCTTCTTCCGGAGCCGCTCCTGCTCCTTCAGGAACTTCTCGTCCATGGGCACGTCGCGGTCGAGCAGCGTGCGGATGAGCCGCTTGGCCGGCTGCGCCAGGGGCACCACGTACGTCCCGGCGGGGTATTCCTGGCCGGCATTGCGGAAGGCGGCGGCGGCGCGCTTGACCTCGACGCCCTGCTCGCCCAGGATGGCCGCCAGCTTGTCCACGGCCGCGGTGTCGCCGCGGCGCGGCAGGATGTACTCGCGGATCTTCTCGCGCTCGCCCTCTTCAATGGCGGTCTTGCGATAGCGGTAGAACTGCTCGAGCAGCCGCTGCCGGTGGCGCGCCGCCGTCTCCAGCGAGGCGAGCGACGCGGTGAAGTGATGCCGCACCGTGTCGCGGAAGTGGAGCAGGGTCTCGTCGCTGCGGCGCACCAGCAGCCCGCGCGTGGAAGCCTGCTCGTAGGTCATGGCGATGGCCCCGTGGTAGCACGGCCAACTGGCGCCGTAGCCGGGGTAGAAGGCGTCAAAAACCTCGCGGGTGAAGTAGTCGAAGCCGAAGCGGTCGAACCAGCGCGCGTTGTTGCGCCCGAACCACTCCAGGCTCTCTCTCTGCTCACGGGTCAGGTGCGGGTTGTAGGGGTTGGCCTCCGGCGCGAAGTAGTAGGTCGAGTCGGCGCCCATCTCGTGCAGGTCCACGTAGACCAGCGGAAACCACTCTAGCAGCGCCCTCACCTGGCCGCGAATCTCCGGCTGGGTCAGCGCGAACCAGTCGCGGTTCAGGTCGAACAGGTAGTGGTTCGAGCGCCCGCCCGGCCAGTTCTCGACGTGCTCGGCGCCCGCCGGCTGCGCGTCCGGCTCGAGGCCTTCGGCCTGCTCGAAGTGGTGGACAAAGCGGTCGCGCCCATCCGGGTTCTGCGTGGGCACGATCACCGCCAGCACGTTGGCCAGGATGTCGTCCACCATCTTGTCCTTGCGCGCGCCCAGCAGGTGGTAGGCGGTGAGCAGAGCCGCTTCGGGCGAAGACATCTCGTTGCCGTGCACCCCGTAGGCCAGCCAGACTACCGCCGGCAGCGTGTTGATCAGCCTGCGGGCCTCGGCCTCGTCGGTGCGCCGCGGATCGGCCAGCCTTTGCATGCCCGCGCGGATCTCATCCAGCTTCCGCAGGTTGGCTTCCGAGCCCACGGCCGCGTAGACCAGCTTGCGGCCTTCCCAGCTCTTGGCGTACTCGATGATCCTGACCTGCTTGGTGGCCCCGGCCAGCGCCTCCAGGTACTTCATCAGGCCGGCGTGCCAGGTGAGCCGCTCCCCGGCCTCGTAGCCCAGTACCTGCCGGTAGGTGGGGATGCGGGGATCATAAGTGGCCCCGGGCCAGAACTCGAACCGGGACTGGCCGGCCAGCGGCCAGGCCAGAACCGCACACAGCGACATCGAGATCAGCAGTCTCTTCCGCATGGCCTTGTTAGGATACCCCAAACCGGCGTGCGCCCGAGCGCCCCGGAACGGGGTGGCGGTCCGATGTATACTTGCCAAGTCCAGGAGGGCAGAATGTGCATGCCGGCTCCGCCGCCGCGCCAGGTGGACTCACCCGCGGTTCCCAGCCGCGCCGTGGCCTGGCTGTTGATCGCCGTGCTGGCGCTGGCGATCTTTGGCCTCAGGGTGGCCACGGCAGTCAATGATCCTTTCTTCCCAGGTGACGCCGGGCACCGCATGAATGGGTCTGACTTGCCGGTGATCCGCTTGGGAAACCGGGTATGGCTTCCCGTAGTGCAGATGCATGTGTGGGTGTGCCATCTTCTGGGGCTGCCTTCCTACGCCTTCAAGATTGTCCTTTGCTTCTACCCTTTCATTGCGGTGCTGTTCCTCGGTCTCATCGCCCGCAGACTGGCTGGCCCCGGCTATCTGGGACTGGCCTTCTCCCTGCTCCTCATGTTCTGTTTCGCTCACCAGAGAGTGCTTCTGCGTCTGAACGGTCAGCCCTACCAGGAGGGCATCGAGCTGGCCCTCTTCTACGTGCTGCTGTGGGCCGGCGCTCTCGAACTCAGGAAGAGCAGGTGGCTGGTGGCGATTGGGGCAGCCGCTCTGCTGACGCGGGAGACTTTCTGGATCTACTTGTTGGCGGTTTCGCTGCTGAACTGGAAGCAGATCGTGTCCCAGAAGAGCTATCGCCTGGCGTTTCTGGTGTTGTGGTCGGTTCCGGCGCTTTGGTTTCTGTCGATTCCCTTCGGGTTCCTGCGCGTTGAAGGGCGGTTCCCGCGATTGTTGGTCGAATGGCCGCTGGGAATCAACAAGGTGAACAGTCAGGCGGTTTCCAGTCTTTCGACCAGCCTGGGGAGTCTTGGGGCTGCGCTGATCTCCAGCCGGGCCGTCCTCCTGGCCGGCAGTGTGATGCTGGTCTGGGCCCTGGCGAGGGCTCGGCGCAGAACCGCGGTTCACCTGACGGAGAGGAGCGGCGGTTTCCGCGCCCGGTTCGGGCCTTTCAGCTTGATCTCGCTCGGGGTCATCTACAGCCTGGTCATTCTATTCGACCCGTGGGAGCACACTTTCGCCAACACGAGGATGACAGTTCCGCTGTTGGCCCACGGTTTTGTGTGGGCGGCCCTGGCCTTTGGAGGCACGTTGTCGCATCAAGGGGTGGCGAGGTTCCTCTCGAGGACGGTCCTGGTGGCCGGCATGGTTCTGAGCGTGGACATGGATGCCAGGAACTGGGTCCCTAAAGACCACTCTCAAGCGCGCGCGAACCATGCGGAGATTGAGCGACTGCTGAAAGACGCGGCTGGGGACCGGCAACCCAGGGTGTGCTTCAGGGGTGTGGACTACTTCCGCTGCGTACCTCGGTTGATAGCGCCGACGCTCTATGCCCGGCGGCGGTTCGTGGGCCGCAACGACGAGACCCCTGGCGCCTGCGACGTGGTGATCGCGCCATCGGGTCGCGAGTTGCCTCCGGGTAGCGCGTTTGTGAAGCACAAAGACTACTTGCTGGCCGGACAGTCTTTTGCCGTCTACCGGAGAAGCGGAGCGCCATAGGGCACCCGTTGACCAGGCATGGCGTCCCCAGGGGGATTCGAACCCCCGTTACCGCCGTGAAAGGGCGATGTCCTAGGCCGGGCTAGACGATGGGGAC